>JAJRZX010000015.1 GCA_024275045.1 Deltaproteobacteria bacterium | reverse complement strand
ATGAAGCAGGCCGTTTACAGCGACAGGCTTGCAGGGCACTTTGGCCTGGGCTTTCGCGACTACACGCATTTTACCTCCCCTATCAGGCGGTACCCCGACCTTGTGGTGCACAGGCTCCTGAAACTTCTCGTAGCAGGCAAATACACAGAGCATGAGCAGGGCAGAGCGGCTGCGGCTTTACCGGAGATAGCAGCCCTTTCTTCAGCGCGGGAACGCAAGGCCATGGAGGCGGAGCGTGAGGTCGTGGACCTTAAGAAGGTTCAGTTCATGCAGGATAAGGTGGGCGAGGAGTACGCGGGCATAGTCTCGGGCGTGACGAGTTTCGGTTTTTTCGTAGAGCTTGAGGAGTATTTTGTCGAGGGCCTTGTACATGTCTCATCGCTCCTTGATGATTATTATGTATTTGATGACAAAAAACATCTCCTTAGAGGTGAGAGGACAAAAGAGAGCTTCAGGGTAGGCGTTGCCGTGAAGGTACGGATAGAGAAGGTGGACCTTGGCAGAAGACGTATAGATTTAAACCTTGTTACAGATAAAAAAACAGGGAGTAAGAGGGGCAAGGGCGGCAGGGGAAATAAGGGCGGCGGCAGAGGAGGAGGCAGAGGCAGAAGGAGACGATGAAGACCCTGAAGGCTCATCTGGCCTATAGAAACATCAAGAGGCTTCGTTTTATAGTTGGCGTTTTGCTGAGATACGGCTTTTTGCCGCTTATGGAGAGGCTGCGTCTCACGCGTCTGATATCCATACCCGCAAGGATTACCGGCCGCCGTCAGGTTCGTGCCTGCGAGACCCTTACTGAGGCGGTGCGCCTGCGTCTTGCCATCGAGGAACTTGGCCCCACCTTTATAAAGTTAGGTCAGCTTCTCTCTACAAGGCCCGATGTATTGCCTGATGAGTACATAGCGGAGCTCCTGAAGCTTCAGGACAATGTTCCTCCCGTGTCTTTTGGCGAGGCCGTTGCGGTTCTGGAAAAGGAGCTTGGGAGACCCTGGAAAGAGTTCTTTACAAGCATTGAGCGTACTCCCGTTGCCGCCGCTTCCATAGCTCAGGTTCACAGGGCCGTCACCACCTCGGGCCGCGAAGTTGTCATAAAGATTCAGAGGCCCGGGATTGAGGAGACGATAGCCGGGGACATATCCATTCTAAAATATCTGGCCGGTCTCCTGGCGAGCCGCGTTCCGGAGAGCAGACCTTATGATCCCGTTGGTGTCATGGACGAGTTATCCGGCATTATAGCCAGGGAACTAAACTTTAATCTTGAGGCGAGCTTTACCGAGAAGTTCAGGGATAACTTCAGCGGTGATAAGCGAGTGATGGTGCCAGGCGTTGACTGGGACCTCAGCTCCAGGCGCGTGCTTACCATGGATTACGTCTGCGGCATAAAAGCGGACCGCGTGGATGAGCTGAAGGAACGCGGCATAGACAGAGAAAAGGTGGCGCGCCTGTTAATCGAAGTTTTTTTCAGGCAGGTCTTTGAGTTCGGGCTCTTTCACGGCGACCTGCATCCAGGGAACATCTTTGTTATTGATGAGAACAAGATCGCTCTTGTTGATTTTGGCATAGTGGGGCGCATGGATAAGCAGATGCGCAGAGATGTGGCAGAGATAATCATGAGCCTCTTAAAAGAGGACTATGAGGCAGTGACAAAGGTGTACCTCCGTATGGGAATTTTGCCAAGTGATATAAACAGGCAGCGCTTTCAGAGAGAGTACGCGGATACCCTTGTGAATTATCTTGGCAGACCCGCTGCGAGTGTGCGTTTTGGTGAGCTCCTCATGGACCACGTGCGTCTCGCGGCCTCTCACCATATCAGGCTTCCCACTGAGATTATCCTCCTTGATAAATGCATAATAGAGCTCGAAGGTCTTACGAGACTTCTTGCGCCCTCTCTTAATATTGTTAAAGAGAGCGAGCCCTATGCCATGAGTTTATTTAAGAAGTCTCTGGACCCCCGTTTTGTTTTTGCAGATACGTTAACGACTATTAATGAGTACAAAGAGCTTACGCGGGACTTTCCCGTAAGGGCCCGCAACATCATGGACGAGCTTGCCGAGGGCAGGTTGAGAATAGAGTTTCTTCACAGGGGCCTTGATGATTTTATGCGCGAGATGGATACGTCATCGAACCGCCTGACATTCGGGCTGATAATATCCGCCCTTGTCATAGCCTCGGCCCTTGTCATAGCCTCAGGCGTAAAACCCGCTGTTTTCGGGTACCCGGTTATAGGTATACTCGGGTTTGTAGTGGCCTCATGCCTTGGTCTTTGGCTCGTAATTCAGATATTAAGGTCGGGGAAATTATGACTCGTTCTCCTCTGCCGAGCAGGCTGTAGATGGTAGTCATAAAAAAAGAATCCTCTTTGCCTGCCGGGGTTGCTCCGGTGGTAACCCTTGGCAACTTTGACGGCATTCATCTTGGCCACCGAAAGATTCTCTCTACGGTGGTGAGGCGGGCGCGCTCCATTAATGCCCCCAGCATGGTCTATACCTTTGACCCGCATCCTCTGGTGGTGGTGGCGCCGCAGAAATCTCCCCCCCTAATTTTTGGCCTTGAGGATAAGATAGCTTTTGTAGAGGAGTGCGGTATTGATTTTTTTGTGCTTGCACGTTTCACAAGAGAGCTGGCCGCGGTACACCCGCGGGACTTTGCCGAAGAGGTCCTTGCCAGCCGCCTTTGCGCGAGGGAGGTCTGCGTGGGCCGGGATTTTTCATTTGGCAGCGGCAGGAGCGGAGACGTAACATCTCTAAGAGAGTTTGGGAGAAAACTTGGTTTTACTGTAAGGGCCGTACCCCCCTGCACCAGAGGCGGGCAGGTGGTGAGCAGCTCCAGGATAAGGAGACTCGTACTTGCCGGTGAGGTAAAAAAGGCCGCTGCTCTGCTTGGAAGAGCTTTTTTTATCCGCGGCTCCGTTGTTCCCGGGGACTCGCGCGGCAGAGGACTTGGTTTTCCAACCGCAAATATCAGGCCCGCAGGTAAACTTATTCCCTCTGGCGGCGTTTACGCCGGGGTCGTTACGCTCGGAGAAAACCGCTACAAGGGCATTATCAACATAGGCAGCGCGCCCACCTTTGGGGGGGACAGGGACGAGATTAGGATAGAGGTACACATACTTGGATTTAACGGTGATATATACGGCACTCCCATCACAGTGGAGTTTATAAAGAGGCTTCGTGATGAAGAGACTTTTAGTGACAGCGAGGCCCTGGTAAGGCAGATAAAGTCAGACCGTGGGCGTGCGGAAAAAATTCTCTGTAAGGTGATATAAAGATGAAGATAACCGCGGCAACAGAAGTGCTTGCAATATTCGGCGACCCCGTGAGTCATTCCATATCCCCGCTTATGCAGGGCGCGGCCCTCTCGGCCCTTGACCTTGATATGGTCTACCTTGCCTTAAGGGTACTGCCTGCGGACCTTGAGAGCGCAGTAAGGGCCATGCGGGCCCTTGGAGTACGTGGAGTTAATATTACCATCCCTCATAAGGTGGCTGTTTTGGATTACCTTGATGATGTGGATGATACGGCACGCGCCCTTGGCGCTGTGAATACCATCCTTAACAGCAACGGAACCCTTAAGGGGTATAATACCGATGCCGTGGGTTATATGTGGAGCCTTGAGGGGGAGACGGGTTTTACACCGCACGGCAGGAGCGCAGTCGTCATAGGGGCTGGCGGGGCAGCGCGCGCCGTGGTCTATGGCCTTGCCACAGGAGGTGTGGGCCGTATTGTTATAACCAACAGGACGGTTAGCCGCGCCAGGGCCCTGGCAGAAGAGCTCTCCGCGGTCTGTCCGGGTGTGGAGATTACCGCCCTCTCACTTGGTAGCCCTGAGCTGGCGGGGATTATGGAAAAAGCCGATTTACTTGTAAACGCCACCTCCCTTGGCATGGGCAGGCGCGGAGACGTGGACGTGCCGATTGAGAGGCTTGCGCCCGATGCGGTTGTCTCTGATATAGTTTATACGCCAATGGATACGGACTTATTAACGCGGGCTCGCGGACTTGGCCTTAAAACTCACGGCGGACTTGGTATGCTCGTCGGGCAGGGCGCAAAGAGTTTTGAGATATGGACCGGACATAAGGCCCCTGTGAAAGTGATGAGAGAGGCCGCTGTACAGGCCCTGGGGCCGGAAGGCGGCTGAGACCTGATATGAAGATTATTTTTCTGGGCGACGCTCATCTTAAGGGTGAGGGCGAGGCTGCCGAGACAGAGTTTATAGGGCTGCTCACCAATATGAGAGGCGTGGATTGTCTTGTAATCCTCGGCGATCTCTTTGATTTCTGGACAGCGCGGAACTCTGTGGCGCGCGCGAGGTACAAGGCCGTGCTTGGCGCGCTGAAAAAAGTAAAAGAGCGCGGCGTAAAAATTATCTACGTAGAGGGCAACCATGATTTTTCCATGGGTCCTTTTTTTACAGAGGAGCTTGGCGCCCGTGTAGTGAAAGACGGGGCCGTGTTTACACTGGACAACAGGAAATTTTATCTCTCACACGGCGATACCGTGTCCATGACAGAGGGGTACAGGCGGTGGCGCGGTTTTTTACGCTCACCGCTTTTTTCTTTTCTCACGATGCTCCTGCCCTCAAGCCTTGTCTGGAGTATTGCCACGAGATTATCAGACCGCAGCAGGTCTTATGATACAAAAGGTACGGTACTTGATAAACGCCTTATGAGTTTTGCGAAAGAAAAACTTGGGGACAGCGCGGAGATAGTTGTTATGGGACACTCTCATATGGCCGGCGTTACAGAGCTTGGTAACGGTATATACGCCAACCCCGGAGGCTGGCAGGGGGAGAGGACGTACCTTGTGTATGAGAAAGGAAAGATAGAGCTGAAAAGATATTAACCCCCTTACTTTCTTTTGGAAAAAAGAAAGTAAGACAAAGAAAATCAATGGGGGGAACGAGTGCAGGTTCATTGAACATGTATCTTGCTCCCACGGGAGCAAAGCGAAAAAAAGAAAGTAAGACAAAGAAAATCAATGGGGGGAACGAGTGCAGGTTCATTGAACATGTATCTTGCTCCCACGGGAGCAAAGCGAAAAAAAGAAAGTAAGACAAAGAAAATCAATGGGGGGAACGAGT
>JAJRZX010000014.1 GCA_024275045.1 Deltaproteobacteria bacterium | reverse complement strand
GTCCTCACTTTTTAGAATCCGTGAGATGCAGGCAAGTAGTTTAAGGTGGGCCGCCGCCGAGTTCTCAGGGGCGATAATAAGAAAGACCAGATGAACAGGCTTATTGTCTATTGCGTTAAAATCTACCCCTTTAGTGCTGCGACCGAAAAAAACCCTTATCTCATTAACACCCTTTAGCTTGCCGTGAGGAAGAGCCACACCATGCCCGATACCCGTGGTGCCGAGGCGCTCTCTGGCAAACAGGGCATTCAAGGTCCTTTCCCTCTCAAGCTCCGGCATCACACCCTTAAGGTAATCCACCATCTCAGAGAGCAGACCTTCCTTATCCGTAGCCTTAAGGGAAGGGATTATACAGTCTTCATGCAATACATCTACAAGCTTCATAGCTATTGGTTACCCTGCCTGATTACCTGCATAGAATAAGAGCCGTGCAGAGAGTTGCCGTGCATGGCGCAAACAAAGGACTATATATTAGAGACTACAGAGACCCGTACAACTCAGCTGCAGAGCTTGGGGAAGAGGCCGTAACAAAACCTGCTCTGCCCCTGCCATGGGCTCAGACTCCAGCACCACCTCATCCTACCACACTGTCCAGAAGCCCTCCGGACGTGGAGATGACGAGAGGAGAGTTATCTTGTGCGGGTCTCTATGAGGCCGAAGTCTCCGCCTGTTTTTTTGTAGATAACACTAACACTGCTTGTATCGGGGTCTGTAAAAACAAGGAACTCACTCTCTGTAACATCAAGCTGCATGGCCGCCTCTTCAACGGACATGGGTTTTAAAAACTGATTCTCACGCTTGATAATCCTGAGGGGCTGCGACTCGGCGTTAGAGGGGCTGCCCTCGGCAGGTCCAGCGCTGTAAGAGACGGCAGAGGAGAGGGTCTCTCCGTTCTTGTGCCCCTTTACCCTGTCCTTGTGTTTCTTTACCTGAATATAGAGTTTATCAAGGACATTATCAATAGCAGAGTACATGTCCTGAGTGGCCTCCTGAGCCTTTATGGTCACACCGTTGGCCGTAATAACGGCATCGGCTATGTGACGGATCTTCTCCACGGAGAGGACCCAGTGGATCTCAACAGGGGGGGAGAGAAACTTCGCCACCCTCTCGCTTTTTTCTTCGGCATACTTTCTCAGCGCGTCTGAACTATCCATGTGTCTGAACGTAACGCTCACATGCATTTTTTACCTCCAGTAAAAGAAATGACATCAACCCATGCTATGGGCATGTCTGATTATATCTATCTCCGGTGCTTATAAAACCTTCTTTTTTGATATTACGCAGGAAGTGTACTTATACCAAAAAACACTTATTAAGTCAAAGAAAGTCTACCAATATCATAAGCATTCTTACCCTCTCGATAGAGGGCGGAAAATCTCCCTAACACCCCTGCGGCGGCTAAAAACATGCCTTTCTTCTGCTTGATGATGCAAACCCCAGGGCCTCTCTGTATTTGGCCACAGTGCGCCGCGCGACTTTTATTCCCGAGCGGCTGAGACAGAGCACTATATCCTGGTCGCTTAGCGGCTTTGCCGAGTCTTCGTTCTCTATGATACCGCGAATCTTAAGTTTAATATACTCTGATGTAATATCACCGCCGTCTTCGCCGGGTATACTGCTTGAAAAAAAATACTTAAGCTCAAAGAGCCCTCTTGGTGTATCAACGTACTTATTGGAGGTCACTCTGCTCACAGTGGACTCGTGAACGCTGAGTATGGCGGCAACGTCTTTCAATACAAGGGGTCTCATGTACTTCAGGCCCTTATCAAGAAACTCCCTCTGAAAATCAACAATACACTCCACCACCCTGTATATGGTCCTCTGCCTCTGGTGCAGGCTCTTAATAAGCCACATGGCGCTGCGCACCCTTTCCTGCAGATAACTCTTATCCTGCCCCTTTACCTCTGACTCGCCTGATAACATCTCCCTGTACTGTCGGCTAATCTTCAGTTTGGGCATGCCGTCATCATTAAGGGTAATTACGTACTCATCACCCACTTTGCTTATATATACGTCAGGAACTATATGACGCGGAGCAGTCCCGCCAAAACCCGAGCCCGGCGTGGGGTTAAGGGCGCTGGTTATAAGCCGCGCGGCAACGCGTACCTCTTCTTCGGATACTGAGAGCGCGCGGGCAATGGACTTGATGTTGCGCGCCGCAAAGGCCTTGAGGTGATGGGTTATTATCTCCTCGGCCACCTCTGACCTCTCGGGCAGAAGGCGTGCCTGAATAAGCAGGCACTCACGCGCGGTTCTCGCCCCAGAGCCAGGAGGGTCGAAACCATGAATAAGCGCAAGGGCCTCAAGCACCTTTTCCTCTGACTCAGAGGCGCACCTTGATATCTCCTTTACAACGGCTGCCTCATATGCGGCATCATCAAGGGCGTCCCTCTCAATAACCCTGAGGTAGCCGTCATCGTCAATATTACCTATGATAAATTCCGCCAGCGCCTTGTCCCCGGGGGTTATCTCTGTCATCTTAAGCTGCCAGAGCAGATACTCCTGAAGCCCGTCCTCGGCAGAGGCGATGTTGCGGAAGACATCGTAATCATCATTGCTTCTATTTACAAAATTGCCTGAGCCCGGACCGTAATCCCCGCCCTCGGCAAGGTAATTCTGCCACTCCACCATGCCCGCGTCAGTCACCTCGGGCTCGGCCTCTGGCTGCGGCCCCTCATCCACTGTGGTGGTGCCGTCATCAAGCACAGGGTTCTGCTCCATCTCGTCCCTGACCGTCTCGATAAGGTCCAGCCTCGACATCTGCAGCAGCTTTATGGCGAGCTGCAGCTGCGGGGTCATCACAAGGCTCTGAGAGAGCTTTAAGGATTGTTTTAACTCATATGCCATTTAAAAAAACCTTTTCTTATCTAATATAAGGACATAGCGGCCCAACCGCAGGGTTAAGGCGTTAAAGACACTCATCATATGCTGAACCTCTCGCCAAGATAGGCGTCACGCACACCCCTGTGAGCCAGTATCTCCTCAGGCGTACCTGACATTAACATCTTTCCGTTATCAATGATATACGCATGGTCACATATGCCAAGGGTTGCCCCCACGTTATGGTCTGTCACAAGAACGCCCATGCCTTTTGTCTTAAGCTCCACCATAATATCCTGAATATCGCATACCGCCTTAGGGTCTATGCCCGAAAAAGGCTCATCAAGAAGCAGTATGCGCGGCGAGTTCACCATGGCACGCGCAATCTCCACCCTGCGCCTCTCTCCGCCTGAGAGCGAATACGCCTTTACCCCGGCAAGGTGTGATATGCCAAGGTCCTCAAGGTGCCCCTTAAGACGCACCTCTATCTCCTCTCTTGAGATATTCTGATACTCAAGCACGGCCCTTATATTGTCCTCTACGGTAAGTTTACGAAAGACAGATGGCTCCTGAGCAAGGTAACCAAGGCCCATCCTCGCCCTCTCATACATGGCAAGGCCGGTAAGGTCGTCATCACCCAGGGTAACGCTGCCGGAATCCGGGGGCACAAGCCCCACTATCATATAAAAAGTAGTGGTCTTGCCGGCCCCGTTTGGGCCCAGCAGTCCAACAATGTTACCCGGCTCAATAACAATGCTTACACCGTCAACAACGCGTCTTTTTTTGTAAGACTTAACGAGGGCTCTTGCAGAGAGAATCCTTGGCATTTACCTCTACGCCTTTCTCGCCGAAGGTACCGGCGCATTCTTTATCCGGCACAATGACTGCCTTTACTCGACCATTTTCAGAGCCCTCTACAAGGGCGCTGTCATCATCAAGATACAGTGTTATCTTATCACCGGTGACAATATCAGCGCAACGCTCAACTACGGCGTTTCCCGATAATATCAGTATGTGATCCTGCCTGTTGTAAACGGCCTTATCCGCTCTTGCTATACCCGTATCCCTGAAAATCCTCACATGTCCACGGGCGTCTATCTTCTGCACGTCATTGGTCTTGGAGTAATTCATATAGAGCTCATCAGAGCATAACAGAAAATCCTCTCTGGCCTCCACATCGCCCTTGAAAACAACGGTACGAGCGGTCCTGTCGGCCTTCATGGTCCTGGACGTTATGACAATAGGGCCGCTGCTGCCCACTTCCTTCTTTGCCTTGCCCCCCTCTTTTGCAAGCACCTCATTACAGGCAGACCAGCTTGAGAACAAGACCAGAACCAGAAGTGCAAAAACCACAAACCCGCATGAACGTAACTTTACTTTAAGATTATCCATCAAACCTCTCATCTCTTATAACGGCCCTTACATTATGTTTAATAAACATATTGCCACTCTCAATATTCACGCTGAAACCCACACCCTGAACATCCATGGATTTCGTTGTGATTGATACGGGGTCCTTTGAGGTGATACGTCCCGATGCGGTCTCGTAGCGGATACTATCTGTCTTAAGGGTAAAACCTTCAGGCGATAATACTACAACATCGCCGCCGGCCAGAAGGAGTTTTTTTGACTCATTATAGGTGCCGTCACGGGCCTTCATGGTAAAGACACCGCCGTCTTTCGCGTAAAAGAGGAGTTTTATGCCGTTAAGCACCATTGACTCCCTGCTCTTGAAACGAGTGGCCTCTTTTGCCTTTAGCTTCCAGACGGTACGGCCATCGCGGGTATTGGAGTAATTAAGATCGTCTATCTTGACCCCTATATCCTTATCCTCTGTTAAGATAACCTCTTTCTTGCCGCTATTTGTCCTGTAATAAAGACTGACTAATATAACGAGTCCTGCTAATGATATAATGATAAAGGCCGGAAGTACAAGTTGTGCAATTTTTTTCATAAAAACATCCTGAGTCTTTACAAGACTGATATATGCAAAAATTATACCACCACCATAAAGAGGGTGTAAAGCCCTTTATAAAAGGGGAAGGACAGGACCGACAAAAGAATCATTAAATCAAAAACTTACATGTAAATTCAGAAAAAGCAGAGTGTATGAAAGCCCCTGCACTGCGGCCTTACTCCAGATACCTTGCGATAAGCCCGTCCCAGAGCCCGCGGGTCTTTAGTATGAGCTCACAGACCTCCCGCACCGCACCGTGCCCGCCAGCGGCAGCGGTGACATAATCCACTTTATCAAGCACCTCGGCAGCCCCTCCCGGCACTGATACGGAGAACCCCGCCCTTGAGAGCACGGGCAGGTCCACAAGGTCATCGCCTACAAAGGCCGTCTCCGCAGACTCAAGGGACTCCTGGCTGAGTATGGTTCTGTAGCAGGCAAGTTTATCTTTTTTACCCTGATATAGCAGTGTGATACCAAGGTCGCGGGCCCTTGTGGCCACTACCCTTGATTCACGCGCCGTTATAATGCCAACGTCTATACCGCCCCTCATAAGCAGTTTAATGCCGTGCCCGTCGCATACGTTAAAGGACTTTATCTCACCGCCCTTATCGCTGTATATGATGGAGCCGTCAGTAAGCACTCCGTCAACATCAAGGAGAAGGAGTTTTATCTTTGAAATCTTATCTGCAAGTGTGACGTCAAGAACCTTCTCTCTATGTTTATTATTCATAAGACCGCCTGCTTAAGTTTTTAAAATACCTCAACCTCACCCTGCCACACCAACCGCCTCGTACCTCTCCGGCACCCGCCTCAAGAACTTGCGCTCGCCCCTTTAACTCTCCCATGGCTCTGTGCCCTTCGCCCTAAGAAGAGGCGGTATCATGTAGAGAAAAACGCAGATTAAAGACCGCATCGGCCTCGCCTGCGGACTCTATGGGAAAGAGCAGCAGGAGTGAGCTGCCCTGAAAACACCTCTCAAAACCCGCCTCAGAGAGTGTCACCGTATAGATTGGAGTCGACCATATACGGGCAGCAGCGGCATCAAGGCTGAGGCTGAAGGCTGCCCCGGTAAAACCATCTCCCACAGTAATGGTACGTACATCATGGAACTCGTGAGGTTTTTTTAACCCTGCACGCTCAAGTGCCCCCGCTGAGGACGTAACCTCAAAGCAGGAGCGCGGACCATCGCAGCCCGGCAAGAGTATATTAAACTCAAGGCCGTAAGAGTATCCCGCGGGAAGACGGGTCTGGCCGGGATGGCTTGGGCTGAGAGTACTCGTAAGGGCAAAACCGCCGCTGCCGTGGGGCTGGATATCTTTTGTAATTGAGACCGTGTTATTGCCTACAGAGGCGGACCTTGATAATTCCAGACCTTCTTTATCAAGCATAACCCCGTAAGGTGCGTCTGCAAAATCTCCGTCATCTACAAGGTTTCCCTGTACAAAAGAGTCCATTGTCTCGTCACAGGGGATAAAACGGTCCACAAGTGAGCCCTTTCTATGGGAATCCGTCACAAGGAAGCGCTTAATGTTTTTTTCCTTGGACTTTACTGAGTCGTGAATACTCTGCACCCCCCCTGTACCGTCCCCGTCATCAAGGGCCAGCACCTTGTGATGATACCCCTCGGGCCACCTTGTAAGTACATTCATTGCGTTAATACCAAGGGAGAGTGAGTCAAGCTCAAAGGCCGCACCGCCATGCTCGGGGCTTATAAAGAGCCTTGAGTCTGCTGAGCTTACAATAATCTCCGGCAGGCCGTCAGCGTCTACATCCACTCGCTCAGCTCCCTCCCCGGCCCCGCTCTCTGCCGTAAGCAGAGACTCGCACTTGAGGATGTTCCTGTACACCTCTGTGCGAAGATGGGGCAGGTACAGGCCACCAAATATGCCGTGCCAGTAGGCGTCGTTACACTGAGATGCATATAAAGCGAGAGCGGCCTTATCAAGGGTCTCTTTCGGCAGGGCCTTCTCAGAGCGTTTTTTATGAAGCAGAGCGCTTGCCATGAGCATCCTCTTATGCATCCAGTTGGACTCGGGATACTTTGCGAAAAACCCCCTCCACGTGCCGCCCTGAATAAACCGCGTGCCACCTCTATTGTCCTTAAAGGACTCCATGAGAGCGCTGTAATCTCTTCCGGCCTGCGGGGCCAAAGACCACTCGCCCATCTCCATGTACGAGCATGTTGGCAGGTATACCCTTCCAAGGGGTTTTTCCATGGCAGCATACTCACCAAGGGTAACGGGTGTTACGCCCTCGGTATCAACTATCATCTGAAAAAACCTCTTCAGCCAGTTGTCCTTGAATACAAGTTTATGCGTGCCCGGCCATACGCCGAATTTTTCTCCGTCATCGCCGTATATGGCGGCGTTACCGCCTTTGAGCTCACCGCCGAGGCCCTGAAGATGCGCCTTTAACTCAGGTACGGTACGAAATGGTATAAGGTACCTCAGGGCCTCGCTTCCGGGAAAAACCTTTACGGAGCGGCCCCTGTCTTCTGTAATATAATAACCGCCAAGCTCCTCACGGGTAAGCCCTGCCTTTATAAAATGAAAGTCATCTACAAGCACGTACTCCACGCCCGCCTTATTAAGTGAGGTTGGAAGCGTGGGCTCCCAGACCCTCTCGGCAAGCCACAGCCCCGCGGGGCGCACGTCGAATAAATCCTCAATGAGCTCTGACATCATCTGAATCTGCGCAACACGGTCTTTATCAGGTATAACGGCCAGGATTGGCTCAAAAAAGCCACCGCCCATTACCTCCACCTGACCTCTATTGACCATAATAGATAGCAGCTCAATGTACTCGGGATGAACCGTAGCTATCCAGTCAAGGAGAAAACCCGTGTTGTGAATAGTCATCTTAATGCCCGGGAACTCATGGAGCAGCTTTAAAAAAGGCCAGTAAGACTGCTTGTAGGCGTCTTCAAGGACAAAATCAAAGTTACCTGCGGGCTGATGATTATGAATACAGAAAGGAAGATATATCATGGGTAAAAAACCCTTTAGAGCGGTGGCGGGGGAATTATCTCGACAAACCCCGTATATAATAAAATTCTATAATGAGTATACAAAAAAATACCCTTTTAGGCAGATAAAAAGAGCATTAAGAGTGAATTTCTTATAAATAAATCAGAGCAGGTCTACAACATGAACCACCTTTGCCTTAACACCGTACTTATGGAGCCCGTCACGGAGCTGAACTATACAGCCCGGACATGCCGTGGCCACGATATCCGCCTCAGAGTCACGAATACTATCGGCCTTTCGCTCTGTTATCTTTACGGATAACTCGTAGTTATTCATGGCAAGCCCTCCGCCAAGACCGCAGCAGCTGCACGGGAACCTCATCTCCTTGAACTCAAGGTCAGTGCGT
The DNA here is from genome assembly GCA_024275045.1 of Deltaproteobacteria bacterium. Lineage (GTDB taxonomy): Bacteria > Desulfobacterota > GWC2-55-46 > GWC2-55-46 > JADFVP01 > JAJRZX01. The sequence goes on along the minus strand of JAJRZX010000014.1, from coordinate 44,802 downwards.
GATTTTATTAAGTCACGCGGGGCGTCCCTGATGCCCTGATTACGGTTAAGGTGACAGGGGTCGTGATAGGTGACTACGGTTTTTTTGCCGCCTGCACTCTGATTTTCATCCTGCCCTTCCGTTAGAGCGGAGGGAGATTTAATGGGCAGAAACTCAGTAATATCACGCACCTTTGCGGCAAACTTCCCGGCACGCTCCATAAGGGCCTTATCGCCAGTCTCGGCGATAATGTCTTTAAAGACGTTCTTAAGGGCATGGCTGCATGTGGCGCAGGAGGTAATAATATAATCAAGGTCATAGGACTCAAAGACCTTGATGTTCTTTATGGCGAGTTTTTTTGCCGTCTCCACATCGCCTGAGTAATAGGCGGGCATGCCGCAGCAGACCTGCGCTCCGGGAACGAGTACGGGTCCGGACTTTTCAAGGGCCTTTATGGATTTAAGACCCACGTCAGGCATTAAAAAATTAACGCCGCAGCCCGAGTAAAAGGCTACCTTTGCCTCATTAATATCAGGGGCGGCATCAAGGGTTTTGGCCTCAGCGGTATCAAGAAAAAAGGTGCCTGCAAGCTCCGGCACAAGGCGGCCGCAGCCAATCACAGGGAGTGAGAAACGTGATACCAGCCCGTTCTCCGTAGGCGAGTCCTTAAAGAGCAGACCTCTGAATTTTGATACATACCGAAGGGCCCTCGGCATAACCCCTTTGTAATCAAGGAGATTTTTCATCATAAAGGAAGCTGCAAAAGAGACCCCCTCCTTCTCAACATGCTCTGCGCGGGCGGCGTTGATTATCCGCACCGTATCCACCCCCGCGGGACAGCTGTCACGGCATCCCCCGCACATGGTGCACTCTTTAATGTGCCTTAGATAATCATCTCCAAGGCCCATATCGCCGTTTATATAGGCGCGAATAAGAGAGAGTTTGCCCCTTGCCGCAGCGCTCTCACGCCCTATTACCCTGAAAGTGGGACATATGGAGCGGCAGGTGCCGCATTTTACACATTTATTTAAATCGCCGGCAAGCGAAGCAAGTCTTTTCATCTTTTCCTTCTTTTATTTTGTAACGAGATTCTGCTCTCTGCACTCATTTTTAAGATCCAACACCTGAGCGCCTCGGCACTCTCGTCTTATCCTTGTTGTGCAGAGGAGACTTTCACCCTCTTAGAGACTTATCAGCCCCTTTATCTCACGACCCCGGCCCTCTCATACCCTTCTTCTTCATGAGAAGGAAATATCTTTCCGGGATTTAGGATTCCCTGTGGGTCAAAGACCTTTTTTATGCCCTTCATAAGGCAGAGCGTCTCTGATGAGAGCTCCATGCCTATGTATTTAGCCTTGCTTGTGCCAACGCCATGTTCACCTGATATGGTACCGCCAAGGCCGAGTGTAAGTTCAAAGACCTCGGCAACGGCCTTTTCAGCGGCCTCTGACTCATTAGCGTCGTTCTTGTCGTACATGATATTTACATGGATATTACCGTCACCGGCATGGCCGAAAGAGACGATAAGGAGCCCTGACCTATCTGTAATCTCTCTTATGCCTTTTATAAGATCGGCAATTCGAGACCTCGGCACCACTACGTCCTCGTTAATCTTATTGGGTTTAAGCCTGAATAGCGCGGCGCTCATGGCGCGGCGTGTCTTCCAGAGGTCTTTTACCTCTTTTTTCTCAAAGGCGCTTCGCACCTCACTGGCCCCTCCGTCAAATGCAATCTTCTTTATAGACTCACTGTCTTTTTCCACACTCTCGGCAGTGCCGTCAACCTCAATAAGGAGCAGCGCGCTGTCCTCGGCCAGTGTGCTGCCCGTGAACTCAGTTGCGCACTTTACGCTGGCGGGGTCCATAATCTCAAGAGTAGCGGGTATGATGCCTGCCCCCGTAATATCGGCAACAGTACCGGCCGCGGCCATAAGGCCCGGAAAAACAGCAAGAAGGGTCTTCTTTGACTCAGGCAGAGGCAGCAGCCGCAGAGTAGCCTCTGTAACTACCCCAAGAGTACCCTCTGAGCCCACAAGGAGCCTTGTCAGATCATAACCAACCACGCCCTTCATGGTCTTTGTTCCTGTGCGTATTATCTCACCTCTTGGCAGAACAACCTCAAGAGATAAGATATAATCGCGTGTAACGCCGTACTTTACGGCGCTCGGGCCGCCGGCGTTTTCCGCGATATTTCCGCCTATGGTGGAGAACTTATAACTCGTCGGATCCGGAGGATAAAATAGACCCAGCGGCGCAAGGGCCTGACCAAGCTCCCAGGGAATTACGCCCGGCTCTACCGTTGCCGTAAGGTTCTCCCTGTCTATATCAAGGACCTTTGTCATGCGTTCAAGGGATAAGACAATGCCTCCCTTTACGGGTAGACTTCCCCCTGTAAAACCCGTACCCGCGCCTCTGGGTACGACAAAAAACCCCTCAACGTTGGCAAGCTTTAATATCTCAGAGACCTCAGAGGCGGTGCCCGCAAAGAGCACACCCTCGGGACGATATGACTTGTTCGTAGCGTCATATGCGTAACATATTAAGTCTTCGGCGGTAAATGTGGCGTTAGCCTTACCAACAATAGACGTGAGCTGCTTTTTGACCTTTTCGGTAATCATAAAAAAACCCCTTCTACGGGTAAACCTTTCCATCGTCCTCTTCATCCTTAGAGGAAGAGGCTCAACTAAAACCTTATATTATAAGGGTAGCAAAGAAAGTGGACAAAGTCCAACCAACGGGCATGTAAAAACAAGAGGAGTATGACTTAAAAGAGGTGAGATTTTGTTCAAAAAAAAAGGACCAAATAAACCTGGCCCAAAGAGAAAAACATATTAAATATAAACCGGTCAAAGATAACGCAAAAGATTAAGGCTCGCCGCCCCCTACCCCTTTCCCCCATACATCTCCACTCAAAAGCTCAGCACCCTGTAACATCACGCCCCGCCTTACTCGTCTTTCAGGACATAACCCACGCCCCTTACGGTGTGGATAAGGCGCTTGGAGGCATCGCTGTCAACCTTACCGCGAAGGTGATTTATGTATACATCAACAACATTGGTCTCGCTGTCAAAACACTGATCCCAGACATGCTCGGCGATAAGGGTTCTTGTAAGCACCCTGTTGGGGTTACGAAGGAGATACTCAAGAAGGGCGTACTCTTTTACCGTCAGCTCAACCTCTACATCCCCCCTCTTGGCCCTTCGCGTAGCAGGGTCAAGGCTGAGGTCAGAAAACTTCAGCACAGGTATACCTGAGCCGCCGCGTCTCATCATTACATTCAGCCGCGCAGTAAGCTCCTCAAAGGCAAAGGGTTTTGTAAGGTAATCATCGGCCCCGAGGTTAAGCCCCTTTACGCGGTCATCAACAGAGTCGCGCGCCGTGAGCAGTATAACCGGTGTCTCTACACCGGCCTCTTTTATGCTCTGCAGCACATCAAGGCCGTTTTTCTTGGGCAGCATTATATCAAGGATAATGGCGTCATAGTCGTTAACCGTGGCAAAATGCTCTCCCTCAATGCCGTCATAGACAATATCCACGGCATAGGACTCCTGCTCAAGTCCGCGTTTTATAAAGGAGGCAACTTTTTTCTCATCCTCGACTACGAGTATTCTCATAATTAGTACCGAAGTTATTTAAGTGACGGCGCGAATAAAGCTGGCAGCTCTTTATCAAGGCCCTTGCCTATGGCGGCAAGCGTCATGTTCTCAGGGCGAAGATAAGTTGCAGCGGCCTCTTTTACGGCCTCTACAGAGACTCTGTCTATGCTTCTTACTACCTTTTTAATGGGCAGAGACTCGCCGTAATAGAGCTCGTCCTTGGCAAGCTTTGCCATCCTGCTGTCCGATGCCTCAAGCCCCAGCAGGAGCGAGCCCTTGAGGTGAGACTTTGCCTCTCTGAGCTCTTCGGCGGTAATGTTTTTGGCTGCCGAGGAGAACTCTTTTGTAACAAGATCAATCACTTCTTTGAAGTTCTCAGCGGTTGTACCTGCGTAGACAATAAGGGCGCCGGCATCGCTGTAAAGGTTAAGATAAGAGTATACGGAGTACACAAGACCTCTTTTTTCCCGTATCTTCTGAAAGAGCCTTGAGCTCATGCCGCTGCCGAGTATGGTGTTTAAGAGGTAAAGGCTGAACCTCTTCGGGTTGTTCTGTTTCGGCACAGGGACTCCAAGGCAGAGATGGGCCTGTTCAAGGTCTTTTTCCACAAGGGTGAGAGCGGGCCCCTCGGCTGGCAGCGGGGCGCCGGCCGCCTCAGGCGCGGGACCAAGGGTATCAAATGTCCTGCTTAGAAGTCTCACCACTTTCTTGTGGCTGATGCCGCCTGCGGCGGCTACAAAGACACCCTGCGTGCGGTAATGGCGGTTCACGTACTTCAGGAGCGTACCGCGGGTCATAGACTCAAGGGTCTGCTCAGTACCGAGTATGGAGCGTCCAAGTGGGTGGCCGTTAAAAAACTTCTCGGCAAAGACATCGTGGATAAGATCATCAGGTGTGTCCTGGACCATCTTAATCTCCTGGCCCACCACCATCTTTTCCTTCTTCATCTCCCTTGTTGAGAACTTGGAGTTGAGGAACATATCCGCAAGTATCTTTACTGCACGGCCCACGTCACGGTTAAGTACCTTGGCGTAAAAGCAGGTATATTCCCTGCTCGTAAAGGCGTTAAGTATGCCGCCCACGGACTCTATCTCACGGGAGATCTCATGTGCGTTTCTCTTATCAGTACCCTTAAAGAGCATATGCTCGATAAAATGAGATATGCCGCCAAGCTCTTTGGTCTCAAACCTCGAACCTGTATTTACCCAGAAACCAATGGAGGTGGACTCGGAATCCGCCATCTCCTCTGTAATTACCTTTAAACCGCTCTTTAGCGTTGACTTTGTTATTATTGACATACTCTCCTAAAAAACTCTTCTTCATCAAAGGGCAAAAGAGCCCGCAGTACATACAGCCCAGGCGCTGTCAGCCGCGTAAAGCATGAGGGCCCGGGTAAGAGGATAATCATGACTCCCCTCCCTGCCCGGCTGCAATAAGGCGTAAGTACCTGCTTTCGCCCCTTCCCGCCGCGTTACCACAAAACAGGGGTTTAAATTAAAACCGCCCCTGCATGGATACTTTAATCAACGGGGTCTTTCTCATTAAGGGCGGCCTTTCTCGATAGTTTTATCTTACCGCCGCGGTCCACGTTAAGTACCTTTACGCGTACCCTGTCGCCTTCTTTAAGTATATCCGTGACATTGGCTACCCTCTCTTCGGCAAGCTCGGAGATATGGCATAAGCCGTCGGTCTTTGGTAAAATCTCGATAAATGCCCCAAAGTCCATTATCTTACGCACGGTGCCCATATAAATCTTGCCTATCTCAGCCTCCTGAGTAAGCTCCTTTACCATCTTAACAGCGGCTTTGGCGGCCTCGTCATCGTTGCTGGCGATGCTCACCTTGCCGGTATCGTCAACATCCATCTTTACGCCTGTTGCAAGGATAATACCCTTGATGTTCTTGCCGCCCGGGCCGATTACGTCCTTGATGCGCTCGGGTTTAACCATAAGGGTTACTATACGCGGGGCGTATGAGGACATCTCTGTCCGCGGCTCGCTTATGGCCTCGTTCATCTTGGAAAGTATATGAAGCCTGCCCTCACGGGCCTGACCAAGTGCCTCGGTAAGAAGCTCTGCGGTAACGCCGCCTATCTTAATATCCATCTGAAGGGCGGTAATGCCGTCCTCGGAACCCGCTACCTTAAAGTCCATGTCCCCGAGATGATCCTCGTCGCCGAGAATATCAGAGAGTATTACGGCCTCATCGCCTTCTTTAATAAGACCCATGGCTATGCCTGCGATATGACCCTTTGTGGGCACGCCTGCGTCCATAAGGGATAAGGAGGCTCCGCAGACCGTGGCCATGGAAGACGAACCATTGGACTCGAGGACATCGGAGACCACGCGCACTGTATAGGGGAAATCATCAGGGCCGGGGAAGACCTTGTTAACGGCCCTCTCGGCAAGTGTGCCGTGGCCAATCTCGCGTCTTCCCGGAGAGCGCAGGAACTTTACCTCGCCCACGCAAAAAGGCGGGAAGTTGTAATGTAGCATAAAGCGCTTGTACTCCCAGCCGCTGAGGGCGTCTATCTTCTGCTCGTCATCAGAGGTGCCAAGTGTGGTATTAACAAGGGCCTGCGTCTCGCCGCGCGTAAAGAGCGCGGAGCCGTGCGTACGGGGCAGCAGCCCTACCTCGCAGGTTATCTCCCTGATGTCTCTTGGGCCCCTGCCGTCAACCCGCTTCTTCTCAGAGACTATCATATCGCGCATAATCGTATTCTTGGTACTGCTAAACACCTTGGAGATATCCTTTGCTCTATCCTCAAACTCCTCGGAGAGCTCCTCAACAACCTCTTTTTTAAAGGCGTCAAGCGCTGCGTAGCGCGGGAGTTTCTCCGGGATAACCAGACACTTTTTAAGCCCCTCGGCGGCCCTCTCCTCAACGCGTGTACGAAGCTCGTCCTCTACCTCTACGAGTGTGACGGGAATCTTCTCTTTGCCTATCTCCTCAACGATCTGCTTCTGCAGCTCAAGCACACCTGCCATGCCTTCCTGTGCAAGTACAAGGGCCTTAACCATAAAGTCCTCGGAGACAAAGTTGGCTCCGCACTCCACCATGTTAATGGAACCCTCGCCGCCTGCTACAATAAGGTCGAGGTCACCGGACTTTTGCTGCTCCAGTGTGGGGTTTTCTATAAACTCACCGTCCATGGCCCCTACCCTGTAGGCCGCTATGGGGCCTGCAAAGGGGATATCGGATATGCCAAGTGCGATTGAGGCGCCGATTAAGGCAATAAGCTCGGCATCGTTCTCGTGGTCTACTGATAGGGCCGTGGCTATGACCTGCGTCTCGTAGGCAAAACCCTTTGGGAATAAAGGACGCAGCGGCCTGTCAATAAGACGGGACAAGAGTACCTCTCTTGTGCTGGGACGGCCCTCGCGTTTAAAAAAACCGCCCGGTATCTTACCGGCGGCATATGTCATTTCCTGATAATTTACCGTAAGGGGCAGAAAGTCCCTGCCCTCAACAGGTGAGCCGGCTCGGCACGCCGTTACAAGGACAACGGTGTCTCCGTAACGCAGTGTGCATGAACCGCCGGCCTGCTTGGCCATCTTGCCAGTCTCTATAGTAAGTTTTCTTCCGGCATAATCAATCTCGTATGTTCTTACCATCCTATATCAATTCTCCTGATTTATTATATACCATCATCAACATCAGGCAGGCGCACTCTCACACACTGCCTGCAGCCCCCGTGGGCGGTAGTCACAAAAATCTATTTCCTGAGACCAAGCCTTGCGATAAGGTCTTTATAGCGATTCACATCCTTACCCTTAACATAAGCAAGGAGCCTGCGTCTGCGTCCAACCATCTTAAGGAGTCCGCGCCTTGAGTGGTGATCGTGCTTATGGGCCTTGAAGTGGTCCTGAAGGTCTTTTATTCTGGCGCTGAGCAGAGCTACCTGAACCTCAGGCGAGCCCGTGTCCGTACCATGTACGCTGTACTCACTTACTATCTGCTTCTTGCTCTCTGTATCTATCATTTTCTTCTCCTCCTGCTTATATGTATAATTCCGTTAACTGCATTATTATCATATTATATAGTATAAAAAAAACCTTAAATAACTGCAACTAAAGGTAACCGGGAGACGGATTAAAAGGCCTTGCGCCGCCGGGACTCAGAAGGGTCCTCAAAGACCCATTTTATCTTGCATAACTGCCCTGAGATATGTACGGCCAGAGCCAGGTTCACACCATTAAGGGTCAACCTTATCATCTCCCCCTTGTCTTGAAAAGCACAAAACCCCTTATCCGGTGCCAGTATAAGTCTCATGCCAATGGAAAGGTCCATCTCATCAGAGAGGGTGATATAATCATCCGTACCCTCTATCTGTACGGCCCTGCCGTCAAGGCTCACTCCACGAAAGACATCTACTGTGCGTAAAAGCGCCTCCTCAAGTGGAATAACAGCGCCTTCAAGAGCATCCCTCTCAAGGGCCGCCGGGTCAAGGGCCTCGCTTATATGAAAGGCCCCGCTCTGCGTGCGCCTTAATCCGCTCATATACGCGCCGCAGCCAAGGACTTGGCCAACATCGTGGCAGATGGACCTTATATATGTACCCCTGCCGCACCGCACGGTAAATGAGACTACCGGCATATTGAGGCGCGTCATCTCAATGGCAAAGACCTCAACATCCCTTGGGGCCCGCTCTACTGTAAGGCCCTTTCTTGCAAGTTTGTAAAGGGGTCTGCCCCCGCGTTTTACCGCCGAGAACATGGGCGGAACCTGCGAGATGCGCCCCTTGAAACGAGCTAAAGCACTCTCAATATCATCTGCCGTAATAGAGGCGGTATCAGACTCTCGGATAATACAACCCTCGGAGTCATAGGTCTCAGTCTCCGCGCCAAGGGTCATCTCAACGGCGTATTCTTTTTCTCCCTTCTCAAGCCAGGGAGCAAACTTCGTAGCCCTGTTTATTACAAGGGGCAGCACCCCTGTTGCCGCCGGGTCAAGTGTGCCAAGGTGCCCTACTTTGGCGGCTCCAAGAACACGCTTCACCTTTTTTACCACATCATGAGAGCTCCAGCCCGAGGGTTTATCGGCTACAAAGACTCCGTTCACGGAGTGCAGCTCTTCTGCATAGCCTCATTAACAACACCAAGGACCTTGCTCTTAACATCTTCAAGGCTGCCCTTCAGCGTACATCCCGCGGCGCGGGCGTGGCCGCCGCCTCCAAGGGACATGGCAACAGCGCCAACATCCATGTAGCTCTTGGACCGAAGGCTTATCTTGTACTCGTCTCCAGGGCATTCCCTGAAAAGAGCCCCTACCTCAACGCCCTCTATACCACGGGCGTAATTTACAAAACCATCGGCCTGATCAGGCTCGGCAGCTGTCTTATCAAACATATCCGTACTAACCGTAAGGGTGGCGATATCTCCGCCATGCCCCTTACCGCAGGCCTTTATCACCTCAAGGGTAGAGAGCACAAGGGCAAGAAGACGAAACCTCACCGGAGGGTAGTTCTCGTAGACTCGCATGGAGATATCCGATGGGTCTGCGCCGCACCGAACGAGCTCGCCTGCCTTTATAAGAGACTCGGCAGATGTGCAAGAGTACCGAAAGGAACCTGTATCCGTATGTATGGCCACGTAAAGGTTTATGGCCGCTTCTTTTGTTATATCAATGCCTCCGGCACGGCAGAGGTCGTAAATCACCTCGCCGGTGGCGCTGGCATCGGCGTCTACCACGTTAAGGTCGCCGTAGTGGTCGTTCGTGGCATGATGATCAAGATTAATGAGCAGCCCGCCGTGGTCAAAGGCGTTAAGCATGTCTCCCAGCCTGTCCTTCATACCGCAGTCAACGGCAATAAGTGCATCAAAACGGCCAAGGCCCTTAAGGTCGTGAACAATTGTCTCAGCGCCCGGTAAAAAGTCGTATATACCCGGCACCGGGTCCTCAAGATAAGGCGTTACGTCCTTGCCCATGGTGCGAAGGACCAGCGTAAGGCCCAGTAAAGAGCCCACGGCGTCACCCTCGGGGTTAACGTGTGAGGCTATTAAAAACCTCTGCCCCTCTCTAATCTTCTCTATTATCTTATCAAATCTCTTTTCCATAACCAATTCCTCTACAGACCCATTTGCTCATAAGGAGCCTGCATGACTCAGAACACTTATATATACCTGCCCTGTCCGCCTCTCGTACCAGTACAGGCATTATACACAGGGCCACGCCGGGTATTACCGCCTTTGCATCGCACCCCGCGCATATCTCTTATAGGACACCCTCACCCCACCAAAAAAAACATGTCCCCTGTGACCAGGGATTCTCGCCCCTATTGCTCCTCTGTTATTCCCCGCAGGAGTTCATCTATATGCTCGGCGTACTCCACGGTCTCATCAAGGTAAAAACGCAGAGTGGGCACAGACCGTAGCTGCAGACGGCTGCCAAGGCAGCGTCTTATATAACCAACGGCGCTCTTAAGACCTTCAGCGGAGTTTGTCTTTTCTTCATCTGTCCCTATCTGGCTGAAATAAACCTTGGCTTCTTTCAGGTCAGGGCTCAGCTTTACATGCGTAATGGTTATAAAACCTATTCGCGGGTCCCGTATCTCACCGCGCGTTATCATGGAGGCTATTTCACGCAGGATACTGTCTCCAACTCTGTCCGCCCGCTTGTATCCATGCATAACAATATTAACTCCGTAAAAAACCTTATATATTCATAATCTCAATACGGCTCTCGATTATCTCCGCCATATTAAAACCTTCTATCTTTAGAATCACCTTATCCATAACAGAGTTTATAAAGGCCCGCTCATTACCTACGGCGGCAAACCCTATCTCGGCCCTCTGCAGAGTGTCCAGCTCCGCCACCTCTGCCACGGAGACGTTAAAGCTGCTGCGCACCCTCTCTTTAATGCTTTTAACGATACGTCTCTTGCCTTTTAAAGAGGCGTTGCCGTGAAGCCTGAGACTTATAAGGCAGAGTCCTACTACCATATGTTTAATACCGCTTAAGAAAAAAACCGCAGCTGAGGCTGAGCTCCGCACCATGATGCGTTGCAATCACTTAGAGCTTGGCGGCCTCTTCTTTTTCCACATAAAGCTCTATAACGTCGCCTACCTTTATGTCGTTATAACCTTCAATGGTCATACCGCACTCGTACCCGGACTGGACCTCTTTTACATCGTCCTTAAAGCGCCTCAGGGTTCCGAGTTTGCCGTCATAGATTACGACATTATCCCTTATGAGATGGGCCTTGGAGGCCCTTATGGCCTTGCCGGAGGTCATGTAGCAGCCGGCAACATTGCCTACCTTGCTTACGCGGAAGATCTCGCGCACCTCGGCGGTGCCGATTATCTCCTCGCTTATAATTGGTTTAAGGAGCCCTTCCATGGCGGACTTTATCTCATCTACAAGGTGATATATCACGTTGTAGAGTTTTATATCCACGTTCTGCTCAATGGCCAGCTCACGGGCCTTGGTCTCGGGCCTTACGTTAAAACCGATTATAATGGCATTAGAGGCAGCGGCAAGCATGACATCGCCCTCGTTAATACCGCCAACAGCGTTGTGGAGTATCTTAAGCTTAACAGCATCAGTGGAGAGCTTCTCAATGGACTCCTTCACGGCCTCAATAGAGCCCTGCACATCGGCCTTGAGGATTATATTAAGCTCCTGCACCTCGCCCATGGTTATCTTCTCATAGAGGTCTTCAAGGCTTACCTTGGCGCTGCCCTGAAGGTCCTTCTCAAGGTTCTTTCTCTCTCTGATGGAGGTTATCTGCTTTGCGGTAATCTCGTCCTTTACAACGCTGAAGGTGTCTCCGGCCATGGGCACGCCGGATAAACCCAGTATCTCAATGGCCATGGATGGGCCGGCTTCTTTTACTCTTTTTCCCGTATCATCAAGCATGGCACGAACCCGCCCTGAGTGGAAACCCGCTACAAAGGCGTCTCCGGCCTTAAGCTTTCCGCTCTGAATAAGCACCGTTGCCACGGGGCCGCGGCCCTTATCGAGCTTGGCCTCAATAATAACGCCGTTTGCCGGGCCGTCTACCGGGGCCTTAAGCTCAAGTACCTCTGCCTGAAGCAGTATCATGTCAAGGAGCTCCTGAATATTCGTCCTCTGCTTGGCCGATACCTCCATAAAGATGGTATCACCGCCCCATTCCTCGGCTACAAGGCCGCGCCCCGAGAGCTCTGTCTTAATCCTCTCCGGGTCTGCCTGAGGCAGGTCTATCTTGTTAACAGCCACTATGATGGGCACCTCAGCGGCACGGGCATGATTTATGGCCTCTACGGTCTGAGGCATAACGCCGTCATCTGCGGCTACCACGAGTACGACTATATCAGTGGCCTTTGCCCCTCTGGCTCTCATAGAGGTAAATGCCTCATGGCCCGGGGTATCAAGAAAAGTAACATCGCCCTTTGGAAGATGAACGTGATAGGCGCCTATATGCTGTGTAATGCCTCCGGCCTCGCCGGTTGCAACATTTGTCTCTCTTATGGCATCAAGGAGGGATGTTTTACCGTGGTCAACGTGGCCCATAACAGTTACCACAGGCGCCCGCGGCTCTACGAGCGTACCCTCGGCAACGGGAAGGTTGATAAGCCCGTCCTCAGATATGGTAACATTCTCAACTTCGTAGTTATAGTCCTGTGCTATGAGAGTTGCCGCGTCTATATCTATAAACTGATTGACAGTAACCATTACACCCATGGCCATGAGTTTTTTAATCAACTCTCCGGCCTTTACGCCAAGTCTCTGCGAGAGGCCGGCTACACTAATGGCCTCGGCTATACGCAGAACCCTCTTGGCGCCCTTGGGTACGGTTATCTCCGTCTTCATAAGCTGTCTTGAGGGATTGATTACGGGTTTGCCAAAACGCTGTCTTGGTTTCTGAAAGCGTTTGCCTCTCTTACGGCGTCCGCCGCCGGGGGTGAAGAAGTTCTTGGGCGGGGCAGGCGTACGCGGTTTCTCAAAGACCTTTACGTCCTTAACCACGGGTTTGGCCGCAGGTGTCGCGGCCTCTTTTTTCTTCGCCGAAGGCGTTGCAGCTACAGGGGCCTCAGGGACCTTTTTCTTTTCAGCCGCCGCGCTTTCGGCAGGTTTGCTCTCAAGTGGCTCATCAGGGGCTTTCTCTGCAGCTTTTTTGCCGGCCTTTTTAACGGCCTTTTTCACGCCCTTCTTGGCGGCCTGCTTAAGAGGCGCTTTCTCTGTCTCAGCCTCTGCGGCGGAGGCAGTTTGTTCTTGCGCGACCTCTTTTACGGGGGTCTCTTTTTTGGAGGTCTCTTTTTTTGTATCTTTCTTTCCGGGCGGAGCAGCCGTTGCAGATACCGGGGCTGCCTCACCTTCCACGGCCGCAGCGCTCGCCTCAGGCGGCGCCTGCTCCGGGGGCTTTACCTTAACGGCACGCCTTCGACGAATTACAGATGGTTTAATCCGCTTCTCAATAAGCTCGGGCTTTTTTTCTTCTTCTGTTTTTTCCGTTACCATATCTCAGTTATGTCTCTTATCCTGTAACTTAAGTTTGTTTTCATCCGTAGCTTCACTGCCGGTACCGGCAGTAAGCATCTCACTTATCTCAGCATAAACACCGCAAAGCCCCTTCTGAGGCAGATTCGCTTTAAAAGCGCGGGCAAAGGCGCCTTTTTTTGTCTGTACTTTATTAAGGCACTCTATCTTAGCGCAGATATAAGCGCCTCTTCCTGCGCCGCGCTTATTAAGATCAACCTTAATCTCACCGCCCTTTAGAAAAAACCTCAAGAGCTCTGCTTTTGGTTTAACGGCCCTGCAGGCTACACACGTCCTAAGTACCTGCCTACCGGATGCCCCCTTTAGCGGCTTCTTCAAAGGAGATTCTCACCCCCACTGAGGTAAGGCGAGTTCCTTTTACTCACTTCCTGTATCAGGCCCTGCCTCAGCCTCGGCTGAGGGCGCAGTCTCTTTGTCTTCTTTGTCTTCCTCCGCAGGCTCTACCTCGCCTTGCGCCTCCTCGGACTTATCCGCAGTATCATCAGCGGCCTCATCTCCGCCATCGGCCCCGCTCGTGGAGACCTCATCAGTATCCCCGGAAGAAGCAGCCTCGGCCTCTGCCGCTGCCGCATCGCTATCAGCCTCTTCGCTTGCAACCATGGCCGCCATCTCTTTTTTAAGCACCTCATCGGGCGAGAGCGCAGCGGGAGAGTCATCGCCGAAATCAGATTCCGTATGTATGTCTATCTTCCAGCCGCTGATTCTCGCGGCAAGCCTTACATTAAGACCCTTTCTTCCTATAGCCAGAGAGAGCTGGTCATCAGGTACGATAACCTCCATGGCATGCTCTTCTTCATCAACAATAACACGTGAAATCTCCGCCGGAGACAGGGTATTCTTAACAAAAATGGCCGGGTCCTCAGACCAGTGAATTATATCTATCTTCTCGCCCTTGAGCTCCTGCACAACGGCCTGAACCCTTGATCCCTTTACTCCAACGCAGGCCCCTACGGGGTCAACATCGGCGCTGTGAGACATAACAGCGATCTTGGCCCTCTCACCGGGCTCGCGGGCGGCCCCTTTAATCTCTACTATGCCCTCGTATATCTCAGGCACCTCCATCTGAAAGAGTTTTATCAGAAAGGCTGACTGAGCCCTTGAGAGCATTACCTGAGGCCCCTTCACATCGTTGCAGACATCTACGATAAGGCCCCTTATCCTGTCTCCCTGCCTGTAGCCCTCGCGCCTTACCTGCTCTTTTTTGCTGAGAAGGGCCTCTGTTCTGCCTATATCAACTATTATATCACCGCGCTCAAAGCGGTGCACAACACCTGAGACTATCTCGCCCTTCTTATCGCTGAACTCGTTAAAGACAACATTGCGCTCAGCCTCTCGCACTTTCTGTATAATAATCTGCTTGGCGGTCTGCGCGTCTATGCGCCCGAATTTCTTAGAGTCCAGTTTTACTCCAAGCACGTCTCCAAGCACGCTCTCGGGGTCAAGCTCACGGGCGTCCTCCAGGGATATCTCAAGGTCCTCATCAGTAACTGTCTCAACAACGTCCTTAAAGAGAAAGAGCTCTATCTCTCCGGACTCCTCCTGATAATGGGCCTCTATGTCTTTGTTTGCTCCAAAACGCTTCTCAGCGGCCTTCATTACAGCGGCCTCAAGGGCATCTATAAGTACTTCTTTGGTAATACCCTTGTCTCTGCCGACCTGGTCGATGAGATGGGAAAGATTAACAGGCATTTATACAGCTCCTTTATTCGTCTATTTTCAGTAATAAAAAATCGTCTTAAAACTCGGCTACAAGGTTGGCCCTGCGAATATTATCCAGCTTTATAACCCACTTTTTGTCCATATCGTCCGTTACCTCAAGGGCCCCGTCATTAAGGGCATCAAGGCGGACCTTGAAGTGGTGTATGCCCTCAATTGGCTCGCAGGTGGTTATCTTTACCTGCTTACCCATAAACCTTACAAAGTCCTTTTCTTTTTTTAAGACCCTGTCAAGCCCCGGTGATGATACCTCAAGGGAGTATCTGCCGGGCAGAAGGTCCTCAACATCAAGCACGGCGCCAAGCTCACGGCTTACCACGGTGCAGTCGTCTATGGTAACGCCTCCGGGTTTATCTATGAAAACACGGAGTACACTTCTGCCGTGGTCTACAAGAGAGGTTATATCAACAAGCTCACAACCCGCCCCTGTGACTACCGGCTCCGCTATCTTTTCCAGCCTCTCCGTAAGGGAACCGCTCTCTATTATATCATTCATAACAAGCTGCCCGTGACAATGCCTGTAAGGCTACCCCCCCTGCAAGAGGGACTTAAAATCAAGTATGCCCGGCTCCACGCGGCCTTATCACCCCTTAAGGCAGTAAGCCCCTGTTTTTAATCTGCAAAACAAAGAGCCCCATGGCCTGCATCGTGCTCATGCAATCACCATACGGCCTTTAAGATGCTGCCTCTGCGCCCCTTTCATGGAGCGTAAAAGAACCCTGCACCCTTCCCCTGCTTCCCGTGAGCCACGATACAGCAGGACTCCCCCATATGCCCCGTGTAGGCGCATTTTTTAACTGCACCCTTCCCCTCAGAGGCCACTTCCTCATAAAGAAAAAGTGGGCTCATTAGCCCACCTTAACACCTTAATGAGTCGTATCATCAAAAACTATCATACTTTTATTTCTTTTTCAAGTGAAAACAAGGGTAATCTCTCGATTATCCTTCTACTATCCTTATCTTCATCTCGACCCTCTCATCAGGCAGATCTCTGGGGTCGCGGGGCAGATTCACTATCTTATCGGCTACGTCCATGCCTGAGGTAACCTCACCAAAGACTGTGTACTGGTTATCAAGAAAAGGGGAGTCCTTTACCACGATAAAGAACTGCGAACCCGCGCTGTCAGGGTCCTGCGAGCGTGCCATTGAGACGATGCCCCTTTTGTGCGATCTCTCGTTAAACTCGGCCTTTACCTGATGGTCAGGGCCGCCCATGCCGTAAGAACCTTTATTGGTACCCTTTGTGTTGGGGTCTCCGCCCTGAATCATAAAACCCGGGATGACTCTATGAAAGATAGTGCCGTCATAAAAGCCTTCCTTTGCAAGGTCGGTAAAATTATTAACATGGCCGGGAGCGGAATCCGGAAAAAACTTCAGCTCAATCTCGCCGTACCCTGTATCTATTATCGCCTTTACTCCATTATCTTCACTCATGCCCATGCTCTCCTTTTTTGTCAGTCTTAAACTTCAATGTTGGGTATCCCTTTATAAAAGGTTTTTTTTATACATTTGTCAACCCCATCTTTCATAAATGCGCTTTTTTATATAAGCCGCACACTCTGCCTTATCCCGCACAACCCCCTGAAGCAGTGCCTCCTCAATCATGGCCTTCACTGCCCCCACTCTCTCGCCTTCAGAGAGATTAAAGACGCTCATTATCTCTTCTCCGGTAAAAAATGGCAGTGACGGAGCTGAAAGATAATCATGAAAGTAGTACCTGCTCATGGTCATAAGAAGACTTAATCTCTCTGCAAAGGCCGCCTCCTTACAAGCCCTCGCCTCTGCCAGCGCAAGCACCAGAAAAACAGGAACAACAGGACCGGCGCTCTCAATGAGTTTATCAAAAAAAAGTCCCATTACCACGGGACGCTCACATACGGCAGGAGGCATCTTAGAAAACCTCTCAAGGGCGCAGAGCGTTCCTGTAAGAGCCCTTACGGTTTTATTGCCAAGGACCATGTCTTTTAATATAAGAGTAAGCCTGCGCGCATCTTCAGAAGGGTCTCTTTCAATATTTAACCGCCTCGCACCTATCAGGAGGTCGTGAAAAAAAGCACCCATCTTAAGGGTAAGTAGGGCTGAAGGCATGGCGCTGCTGTGCTTAAAATAAGAGCTGAACTCATGGGAGCAGCAGGAAAAAGAACCTGACTCAATCTCACTCATGAGCCTCTCCGCCTCATCAAGGGTCTTAAGGGCATCGGGAGGTTTAAGTAAAAAATCAGGGCCTGTCACGGATTTAAGCCGTGGCATGGTCACACTCATAAGGCCAAGCTCAATCAGCATAGCTATCGCCTCTGAGGTGCGCGGCGCGGTAAAGATAAGGCTGAGCTCATCTCTTACCCTCTCCCGTGAGACGGGTTTTGTCTCTATAAGGGGTGCGTGTTTTTTTATAAGCCCCAACGTAGGCTTATCTATGGTAAGGGCGTACCTCTCACCAAGGCGCACGGCTCGCAGGCACCTTAAGGGGTCTTGCGCCAGTGCTCTGGCAGAGACAAGTGAGAGGATTTTTTTCTCACAGTCACGGCGGCCTCCAAGAGGGTCGATAAGGGCAGAGGATGGAGGGGGAGAGGGGGGGGTTGCGTTAAAAAGAACCTCAAGGGGCAGGGCCATGGCATTAACGGTAAAATCTCTCTCCAGAAGGTCGTCCTCCAGGCATGGAAATCGAAGGGGCAGAAAATCCAGAGTAATAAGCGCCTCCCGTACTTTCAGGGCTACCCTGTAGAGGCCGTTTTCTATATCAAGGACAAAGGCGCTGCCTCCAAGCTCTTCGGCAACATCACCGGCAAGGGCGGCGGTCTCGCCGCTGCAGAGAAAATCATAATCATGGCCCAAAGGCTCATTTAGCAGAACATTTCGTACCATCCCGCCAACAAGGTGGATAGAGATAGACCTTGCACGGGCCAGACGAAAGACAGCGGATAAAAAAATATCTTTACCAAGAAGGTGAAACCTCTCAAAAAAAAGGGGCCCTTCAGGGCCCTTATCAGCAGCTGTACCCTGCGGCGGCAAAGGGGTCTTCACAGAAGTTCAACCTCCAGCATAGAGTCCGCAAGAGGGATGGCGGTCTTATGGGCCTCGGACTTTTTAATTTTTTTCTCCACATCCCTGAACCTGGGGTCTGTCTCGTAAATAGAGCTGAAGATTCCCTGCGCCTCGCGCTCCTGCCCTGATGCGGCATAGGACATGGCAAGGTCGTAGAGAAAACCCTTTCTCTGCGCATCAGAGCCGTGAAATGCCTTTAAGACCTTCAGGTAATATATAATGGCCTCCTCGAAATTAGCCTCTGCCATTGAACAGGAGGCCAGATTTATGTAACAATCCAGCCCCAGGCTCTTGTCCTTAAGGGCAATCTTAAACTCCCTCGCGGCCTCCTTGAAGAGCTCCATCTCAAGGTATTCCTTGCCGAGATTAAAATGCGTTCCCGCGTCCTCGGTGCTGAGCTGCTTCTCAAAACCGGTCTTCAACTCTTCATAAGTCTCAAAGACATCGCCTGCTGCGCTGCTTCTGGCAAGGTTCTGAATGGCCTCTTCAAGCTCAGGCTCCGTGTATATGCCTATGGGCTCGGCAGGCTCTTGCGACTCAGTGTTCTCAGTATCCTCAGAGGGTTCCTCCGCGGGCCCTGAGTCAACAGTGGGGTCTTCATCAATAGAGACCTCTTTATCATAAGAAGTACGGTCTTCAGTAAAAATATCTGATGTTACGTCAGGTTCCTCATAAGAGCTCTCTTCATGTGTAGGGCTCTCGTCTTTGCCTGAACCATGGGCAGACTCAAGTACATGGGAAGTTTCTTCATCAGCAAAGACTTCTTCATCAGCAGCTCTATCATGGGTACCAAAAGAATCACTGGAATCCAATTCCCGGGTGGTTTTGTCATCAGCGGATTCGTCTAACCCGGCAAGGCTCTCCTCAAGAGCAGGGGCAGGTGAAGACTCAAGCTCTTCATCTGCCTCTAAATCAGAGGAAGCAGCATCATCATCAGCAGCAGAAGAAGTCTCTTCCAAAAGAGAGGTCTCTTCAGATTCAGATACCTCCTCTGCAAGAGAGGTATTATCATCAGTAATATCTTCAACATCAAGAGGGTCTTCAGACGCGATCTCTGTATCTTCACTCTCTTCAGTGAAAACCTCCGAATTTATAAGAGGCTCTTCTGCTTCAGAGTACTCAGCCTCATCAGTACTGATATCAAAATTATCTGTCTCAACAAAGGTCTCACCAGACGGCTCGATATTAAAAGAGAGGGCTTCTGCCCCATCAAAGATCCGGGAAGGTTCTGCCTCATTAGATGCGTCTTCAGAGACAGCACTCTCGTCCTCAATAAGGAAGGCATCCCCGCCGAGCTCGTGGGAAGGTTCTGTCTCAGAAGGCTCTTCGTCCACCTCTTCCGTAACAGGGGCCTTCTCCTCCTCAATAAACTCTGATGGCTCCGCCTCATCAGAAGTCTCAGGTACATCTGTATTCTCATCTTCAAGAGGCGTACCGCCTTCCTCCATAACAGGTTGCGGGAACTCAAGATCTACAGGTATCCCCTCATCCTCATGAGGCTCTTCAAGAGAGGATTCCGCCTCATGGGCCTCCTCGGTGAAAGACGCGGCCGCGTAAGAGGGCTCATCTTCAGGCGAAGTATCTACATCATCAGCTACCTCATCAAGGCTCTCAGTCACGTCTATTGCTTCTTCTTCCTCATTTAGTGCTTGAGAAGTATCCGGACCCCCATCGGCAGAGTCACCATCATCAGGTCTCTCCTCCTCAGGTCTCTCCAGGGCATGGGAAGACTCAGACTCATCAAAAAATTCTCCTGCATCTTCATTATCTTCGTCTGTCTCTATCTCATCTATGGGTGCACCATCAAAAACATCCTCTGTAAGATAAGGCTCATCTGTTGGCTCTATACCAGATTCACTCCCGCCATTCTCGGAAGCGGCTGCATGAGATAAATCCGCCTCATCTGACTCCCCTCCAGGCTCACTCTCAAGAGGGGTCTCTTCCTCAATGATAGGCTCTGATGATTCAAGCTCTACAGGCAAACCCTCGCCCTCATCAGGGGCACTCTTATCCTCATCAGGGGTGGTGTCAAGGACTTGGGCCTCCACAGGGGTCTCGTCTGAACTCTCTGTATAAAAAGAGGGCGCTGACTCACCATGAGAGGTATCTTCATCGCCGAGAACTTCGGCTGGTTCTGTATGATGGTCTGTGGTCTCTGCATCAGAAGCCTCCTCGCTAAAGGCGGTCTCCGGTTCTTCAGAAAACTCAGACTCATCTGAGGGCTCGTCTTCAGAGGCAGCAAGTGTCTCACTTAAGACATCAGAGGGCCCAGGTTCATCAGAAGGCTCTGACTCATCTGAGGGCTCGCCTTCACCTTCAAGAGAGATATCTGACTCAACGGAAGCATGAAAAAATTCATGGTCTTCGGATACTTCTTCTTCAACAAAAGGTTCTTCCGCGGTCTCAGACTCTTCAGTTTCAGAAGGCTCCGCGGTCTCCGGTTCTTCCAAGACTGCTCTATCACTCTCAAGCTCTTCAATTGAGGTATCATCACCGATATTATCAGCAGCCGCGGAGAATTCATCTTCAGAATCAAGAACCGCCCGAGTATCTTCTACTCCATCATCGGCCTCGACAGAAGGCACATCCTCCTCGCCCTCACCTTTAACCTCAGGCACCTCATAAGTACCAAAGGCCCAGGAAGCCTCCAGCTCATCGGCAGGACGGTCTGTGCCTGACTCCTCATCCAATACATCAATTGTCTCCAAGGAATTTTCTTGTTCTTCTTGTTCTACTTGTTCTGAGGATTCCTCCAATGAGGTCTCCTGCTCCTCTGCCTCTTCTACAGACTCGATCTCATGAGCAGGGGACCGGGTCTCAAGAAAAATATCTTCATCCTGAGAGGGCTCCGTACTATCAACTTCTTCATCAGACTCTAAATCATTTTCAGACTCCACCTCTGCAGAAGTGAGCTCGTCATCAACAAACTCTGTACTCTCAATATCATCTACAGAATCTAAATCCTCATCAGACTCGGTATCAACAGAGGTAGCCTCCTCATCAACAAACTCCACGTTCTCTATCTCTTCTGCAGAATCCACATCCTCATCAGCCTCGGTATCAACAGAAGGCATTTCAATATCAAGGGGCTCTGTACTCTCAATATCATCTACAGAATCCAAATCCTCTTCAGACTCGGTATCAACAGAGGTAGCCTCCTCATCAACAAACTCCACGTTCTCTATCTCTTCTGCAGAATCCACAACCTCATCAGCCTCGATATCAACAGAGGACTCTTCCACTTCAAAAGAATCAGCAGCTGAAGAAAACTCTTCCGCCTCATGAGAATCATCGGAACCCTCAGGCTCCTCAGTACTTGACTCCTCATCAAACATATCAACGGCATCTACGCTCTCTTCTTCGGTTAAGGGTTCTTCAAGAGAAGCTTCCCTTTCACCTGCGGCCTCAGTATCTTCTGCAGAATCTAAATTCTCTTCAGGCTCGACCTCGGAAGAAGGCGCTTCAATATCAAGAGGCTCCGTGCTCTCCAACTCTTCATCAGAATCTAAATCATTTTCAGGCTCAATATCAGCAGAGAGTTCAGACTCATCTTCAGGACCCTCAGCACTCTCCGGCTCATCTTCGAGTTCCACCCCCTCATTGGACTCACCCTCAGAAAAGGGTTCAGCCTCTGAGGATAGGTCTTTCTCTTCAGAAGATACGGTCTCGGAAAAACCCTCAAGGGAGATTACAATCTCTGCCTCTTCAATACCATCTTCTATAGAGGCATTGTCATCCTCAAGCCCAGTCTCTTCATCTCCTTCAAGAGACAACTCATGAGGGCTTAGATTATCCTCTTCAACTTCAAGACCTGCCTCGTCTGCAGACTTCTCTAACTCTACCTCATTAAAGGTGTCGTCAGACTCAGGTTCAGAGGCCGCATCTTGTTCGGCAACAGGCTCATCAGGCAAAACCTCTGCACCATCAAAACCCTCTTCAAGGATATCAATTACAGCTTCATCCTCTTCATCCTCAGGAGAAGAGGTCTCAACTTCCCTTAACTCTTCCTCCTCTGAGGCGCCTTCATCAATAAAAGAGAGTGAGGACCGCAGAATCTCGGCAAACTCCTCATCTGCGGCGCTTTGCTCATCAGAAATATTTTCATCACCTTGAACCTCTAACTCATTAGGAGAATCTTCTTCAGTAGAAGGCTCAGACTCAAGAGGAAGAGACTCTGCCTCACCGCTCTCTTTATCTGCAGAGGATGCGAGGACAGACTCCACATCATCACTCTCCTCCGCAAGAGAGGGCTGAGATTCTTCAGATGGCTCCTCACCCTCTATATCTTCTTCATTAAGTGCAGGCTCATCATCTGAGCCGGACGCTGTGTGAGATAGGTCCTTATCCCCTCCTTCATCAAGGCCGGGTATATGAAAGCTTACATACTCCTCATCGCCCTCATTGCCCTGCTCCTCTTCAGAGGGCTGCTCACCCTCCACGGGCTGCCCGTCCTCCTGGCCCTGCTCACACTCAAAACCCTCAAGGGATATCTCTATATCCTCATCCGCTGATTCATCAAGCCCAACCTCGACTTCCTCCTGCTCCACAAGATCCTGCTCTGCGCTTACCTCTTCTTCAACCTCTTTGCCTACAAGGTCATCAACAAACTCAGCTACCTCGTCTACGCCTGTTGCCTCATCTCTCTCATGAAGGTCTTGCTCAGTGAGCTCATCTGATAACTCCTCAGCGCCGTAGGACTCAATAAAACTCAGGCTCTCGCCGTGATCGGGGCTACGGGAAAGAATGGCCTTACTTACACCCAGGGCCTCTTCAAGCTCCCCGGACTGAACATGTAGTCTCAGCAGGCTGGAGGCGTACTTAATAAACCCATCATCCTCGCCTTTTTCCCTGTATATATCCATAAGCCCCGTAAGAACGCGGGGCTCCTCGGGGTAATGGCCGTAAAGCTCCAGGTATATATCCTCGGCCTTTTTAAGGTTGCCTGACTCAAATAATTTGCCGCATACAAGACGGTAGACCTCAAGTGCGTCATCTAAGAAATCAAGCTTTCTGTACATATCAGCAAGCTTGAGCTTTATGCTTAGATTCGATGGGTCAAGCTCCACCATTTTTTTCAGAATATCCAGCTCTTCATTATCCATGCCCTTCTGCTCAAAGGTATTGAGGATAATGGTGTACTGGCTCATGGCATCGGCGATAAGACGCTGTTTTGTGTAAAGTTCGGCCAGCTTGTAATGAGTATCAGTGCTGCTGCCGGACTCTATGGTGAGGGCCCTCTTATAGACAGCGATGGCCTTAAGGTAAAAACCGCGCCTCGCGTTATACTTGGCCGCGCTGGTGTACTCCTTTACGGCCTCCTCAAGCCTGCCTGTCTTGACAAAGAGATCACCGAGGCGCAGACGCAGAGATACGTCATCAGAGTCCATGTCTATTAAAGACCTGTACTCTGCCACAGCCTTATCATAGGCGCCCTTCTGAACAAACTTCAGGGCCTTCTTAAGTATTTTATCCTTCTGACTCATGGCAGCGTTGTTTTGCCTTTATTATTACCTTTCACTATATCCCGCCCACAGCCGTAAAAGCGCCCGGCCTATGTGTACCTTTGCGAAGAGCAGGCTGCTCATTCCACTCTTTTTGTGAGTATTTTTCTCTCTCAAGCCTTCTCTTCAACTCCTCTTCAGGTCCTGTCAAGGTGCCGGGAATAAAAGAGACCTGCAGCTCTCTACTTAGCTTTTCCACAAAGACCTGCTGAAAAGACTCCGGCTCTACAGCACAAAATTCCAGTACCGTAGCGGTCTTTTGCACAATGATATCACCAAAAACACTGCTCCAGAGTGCCCGGTTAAGGCCAAATATTATGGAGCCGTGCTGCAGGAGTCCGCCCTTTACACGCCTCTGCGCGCTTCCGGCTATTTTTTTATCCCCCACAAGCACCTCGTAACGGGCAGAGCTGGCAAAACAGGCACCGCTCTTTCTGTAAGCAGTTGAAGATCTGGGACGGGAAAATACGGCCTCAATACCAAACTCTTGAAGTGTAAGTACAATGGCCCGGCTTATAACCGAGTAGCAGGGAATAATGCCCTGTGAGTATAGGGCGCTCCCTGCTCCGGCGGTTATGGAGTATGTAAACTCAATATCATGGAGCAGTGCGCGCCCACCGGTAATACGCCGCACCAGAGGCAGGCCAAGGCCGGAGAAAGGGGCGGATTTCTGAAGATACCCCAGTGAGAGACTTGGCTCACTCCAGCCGTATACACGGAGAGTGGGCCTGAAGGCGTTATCCGCAGAGGCGCTTCCAAGCAGCGCCTCATCAACGGCCATGTTCTCAACACCCCCGTGAGGCGGGTCTATGATTAGCCTCCACTTCTCCATAATCGAGTAATTAAAAAAATGTTTAATCTTAAAAGAAACAAAAAGAGATAACAGAACGAGGAGCGCAGGATACGAAGAGATGGTCTCAGAAAAGGGTACCCTTTTACTTAACTCCTATTTTAGGTAAATCTGGAGAGAAAATCTATATCTATTTTTCCGGCGATAAAATCATGGTTTTTCATTATCTTTATGAGGAGCGGAACATTGGTCTTAATGCCCTTCAGGTGGAACTCCCCGAGGGCCATGCTCATTTTTGTTATGGCCGCCTCTCTGGTATCTGCGTAGACTATAATCTTGGCAAGCAGGCTGTCATAATGGGGCGAGATCGTGCAACCGCAGTATATGGCGGTATCAACCCTTACGCCCGGGCCTCCGGGCAGGACAAGCTCTGTGATTTTGCCTGCCGAGGGCACAAAGGTCACCGGGTCCTCGGCATTGACACGGCACTCAATGCTGTGTCCTTCCATCTTAATATTGCGCTGCCTCAAGCGCATTTTTTTCGTGGCGGCTATCTTTATCTGCTCCTTTACTATATCTATGCCGGTAACCATCTCCGTCACAGGATGCTCCACCTGGATACGAGGGTTCATCTCCATGAAGTAGAATTTTTTGTCTTTATCAAGTAAGAACTCCACAGTGCCGGCATTGGTATAACCAATGGCCTTGGCAAGCCTTACCGCGGCCTCTCCCATCTTCTGACGCAGCTTGGCGTCCACGGCCGGGCTTGGAGACTCCTCTATGATTTTCTGATGGCGCCTCTGTATGGAGCACTCCCTCTCGCCAAGGTGCACCACGTTACCTGCGTCATCGGCAATAATCTGGATCTCCACGTGACGCGGCAGCTCGCAGTACTTCTCTATAAAGACCTCGCCGTCTCCAAAAGACGTAATGGCCTCTCTGCGTGCCATGTGAAATGAGCTTGCCATGGCCGCCTGAGTATGAACAAGCTTCATGCCCCTGCCGCCGCCGCCGCTTGAGGCTTTTAAAAGCACGGGAAAACCAATCTTCTTGGCCACCTCCACGGCCTCAGTCTCAGTCTCAATAGGGGCGTTACTCCACTGGAGCACAGGGACTTTTACGCCCTCTGCCAGCTTTTTCGCCTGCACCTTGTTACCCATGAGTTTGATTATGGCCGATGACGGACCTATGAACTTAATTCCGCATTTCTCACATGCCTCGGCAAAGGCCGCGTTCTCGGCCAGAAAACCATATCCCGGGTGCATGGCCTCGGCATCAGCCACCTCCATGGTGCTGATGAGGTTTATCATATTAAGATAACTGTCAACGGCCCTGGCAGAGCCTATGCATATCGCGCCGTCGGCGAACTTTACATGAAGAGACTCTTTGTCGGCCTCTGAGTATACGGCAAGTGTCTTTATGCCAAGCTCTCTGCAGGCCCTGATTATCCTTACGGCTATCTCGCCCCTGTTGGCTATCAGTACTTTATTAAACATGGCTAACTCAAACTCCTGTTGTCATGGAACAAAATGTAAAAGCCCACTCTCCCGGCAATGCCCCGAGAGCGCCACTATAACACATTGCCTTTTACTTTCATCCTGTCCCGCGCCCGGCCCTTATGAGACCTCAATGTAAAAGAGCGGCTCTCCGTACTCCACGGGCTGGCCGTTTTCCACAAGGATAGATGTAATAACACCGCTAAACTCCGACTCCACCTCGTTCATAAGTTTCATGGCCTCTATTATACAGAGGGGCTGCCCCTTGCTGACACGGCGGCCCACCTCCACATATGCATCGGAATCAGGGGCAGGGGCCCCGTAAAAGGTGCCCACCATTGGTGAGGTTACTGTCTTGATGTTCTTGGCAGGTTTGGTCTCGGAACTGTCCGCTGTCTCTACAGGGGCAGGTGCAGGCACTGAAGCAGGCACAAGAGTAAGCTCTGAGACAGGCACATGAGTTGCCCCGCCCTCACTGCCGGCGGGAAAACGTCTTTTTATCTTCAGCCGCCCCTCGCTATCCTCGGACTCAAGCTCAACTATGTCTGTATTTCTTAAAAATCTGTACAGGGCCTTTAACTCTTTTATGTTCATCATGCCTCCTGATTAAATACAGAGAAGTTTTTCCGGCGAATTGGTAATCAACTCACAGCCCTCTTTTTTTACAAGAACCATGTCCTCAATCCTTACCCCTCCCCAATCGGGGAGGTATATACCCGGCTCCACGGTAACCACCATGCCCTCGGTAAGCACGTCCGTGCTCTTGGGGCCAAGACCCGGGCCTTCATGAACGGCCAGACCAATACCGTGGCCCGTGCCGTGACCAAAATACTTGCCGTAACCTGCTTTTCTTATATGAGTTCGTGCGGCAGAGTCTACAGAGGAAGCCGAGACGCCGTCGCTTATTTTCTCTATGGCAGAGAGCTGCGCCTCTTTTACGATACGATATATTTTTTTCTGTAAGGCCGTTGCCTTACCCACGGCAAAGGTTCTCGTACCATCAGAGCAGTACCCCTTGTACGATACGCCCATGTCCATTACCACAAGCTCACCTCTTTGTATCTCTTTTTCCGATGCCTTGCCGTGAGGCAGCGCACCGCGGTGCCCCGAGGCAACGATGGACTCAAATGATACGCCCTCTGCTCCGCGAGATACAAAGTAGTCCTCCACTTTACGCGCTACGACCCGCTCTACGGCGCCGGGCCGCAAGAACCTCCGGGCCCGCCTGAACCCGCCCTCAAGAATAGAGGCGGCTTTTTTTATAAGCTCTAACTCAGCCCCCTCCTTTACCATCCTAAGCGGTCCCGTTATATTGGGTAGAGCACGGAGCCTAATGGGTTTTAAGGCGGCCTTTAGTTTGCCAAATGCTACATAACTCATCGCGCTCCCATCAACACCAACGCTGCCGGTAAAAGAGAGCTTTTTTATCTCCGTGGCAATTGCCGAAAAAACCTCTTTTTTGTATATTTTTACTGTAAAACCGTGTTTTTTTACCTCTTCTCTGGCCTGTGAGGTGTATCTTGAATCTGTTAGGAGCGTAGACTTTTTCTCACTCATAATCAGAAAGGCGCTTGAGCCCGTAAAACCTGTTAAGTAGCGGATATTCTCAAGACCGGTCTCTACAAAGACCTTGATGCGTCTGCGGCGCATGGCAAGAAGCATAACATGAGAGCGTTTTTTATAATCCCCGGTGACCTTTATAATAACCTTCTCCCGACTTAACAAAAAGCCCAAAACAAGCTAAAAAGCACCTAAAAACCTTAAAAAACCCGTAAAAAAACTAAAAAAGCCTATTTTACTTATCTTTAAAAATACCCTTTTTCCGTCTTCTGGTAAGGGCATAGTCCTTGAGTTTTTTTATTTTCCGGCCTATTTCCTCATCAGAGGGGCTTGTAAGGGCAAGGATATTGTATATCATCAGGGCGTCTTCAAGAAAACCCTGCTCTTCAAGGACCTCTGCCATGGTCCTTGTAAAATACATA
Organism: Deltaproteobacteria bacterium; assembly: GCA_024275045.1. Classification (GTDB taxonomy): domain Bacteria; phylum Desulfobacterota; class GWC2-55-46; order GWC2-55-46; family JADFVP01; genus JAJRZX01. Next base: position 17,222 of record JAJRZX010000014.1, on the reverse strand, counting down.
TCATCGCCTGCTTTTATCTCTCTCAAAAGGACCTCGCAATTTCGCGAAAAAAGGCCAAAACAGACTAAAAATGTCCATAAATTAAACATTATTGCAGAATAAGGGGCAAGTCAAGAAGATTCTTTTCTGAAAAAAATCATGGGGGAGAGTTAAAGTTCTCCACCATGATTGCGGCTGGTTGGATAACCGGGGAAACAAAAAATCAGAGACCTAAGAAATGGAGAAAAAATCCTCAAGCTCACGAAGACTCACATCACGTAAGAGAACTTCGCCTATATCCCTTATAAGGATAAAACGCATACGTCCGCCGCTGACTTTTTTATCATGCCTCATGGCCTTGATATATGCCTCTGCTTTTATCTCAGGCGGCTCCGTGGGAAGACCCATGGCGCTGATGAGGGCCTCTATGCGCTCTGCGGTCTCGCTCTTGCAGAGCCCAAGTTTTACTGAGAACCTCGCGGCCATTACCATACCCATGGCAACGGCCTCGCCGTGCCTGTAGACACCGTACCCTGCGATTGATTCTATGGCATGACCAAAGGTGTGCCCAAGATTAAGCACGGCCCTCTTGCCTGATGTCTCAAACTCATCGGCGGATACAACCTCTGCCTTAATGGCGCATGAGCGGCTGATGGCCTTTATGATAACGTCCTTTAAAGCAAGTAAGCCCGCAGCGTTTTGCTCAAGAAATTTAAAAAACTCTTTATCCAGTATTACGCCGTACTTTACCACCTCGGCAAGCCCTGTCTTAATATCCCTCTCCTCAAGTGTCTTAAGCGTATCAGGGTCAATAAGAACGCACCGTGGCTGATAAAAACTGCCGATAAGGTTTTTTCCGCCGATATGATTTACCGCTGTCTTGCCGCCTACGGAGCTGTCCACCTCTGCAAGAAGCGTTGTGGGTACCTGCACAAAAGGGACTCCCCGTAGGTACGTAGCCGCGGCAAAACCCGCGATATCACCTATTACGCCGCCGCCAAGGGCGATGATCGGCGAACCCCTCTCAAAGCGGTTCTCTACGAGCACGTCGTATATCTTCTTAAGTTCTGTAAGGCTCTTATACTGCTCGCCGTCAGGCACGGTTATGAGCAGGGGCTCAAAACCTCCGAGACAAAGGCTCTCATGCAGTCCCTCGCCGTATAATGAGTAAACAAGGGGGTTGCTTATAATAGCGCATTTACCGCTAAACCCCAGGGACTTAAGACGCTCTCCCGCCTCTGAAATAAGCCCCCGCTTTATCTCAATGGGGTAGCTTCTATTATTAAGCTCTACAATAATCTTATGAGACATCTGAGACTCTCCGAGATCCTTGGGGTTACAGATATAAAACTTTTAATCAGTACAGCTCCTGCTCTTTTTCACATCTATTATAAAGGCTTTTATTTTTTCAACCACCTCGGCAACTCCGTCCTCCGTGGTATCAATACTCATATGACAATCAGAGTACGCCTCGTTTCTCTCGGCAAGCAGCCTCTTTACCGCGTCCTCTCTCTCTTCCATATCAAGGAGCGGCCTATTGGCCACCACGCCTTCGGGCAGATCCCTGCTTGTTCTATCCAGAATAGTCTCAACACAGGCAGTAAGGCAGATAATAAAACCCCACTCCTTAAGAAGGGCCCTGCTTCGCGGGTTTACCACTGTGCCGCCGCCTGTGGCAAGGACGATGGAGTCTCCAACAGCCCCTGATACCACACGCTCTACGGCCTCACTCTCAAGGACTCGAAAAGCACCCTCGCCAAGCTCGGCAAAAATCTCCTTAACCGACTTTCCGGCCCCATCCTCAATAAGGCTGTCCAGGTCTACAAAGGTCATACCTAACTCGCGGGCAAGGCGGTACCCCACAGTTGATTTACCTGTACCCATAAAGCCTGATAGGACTATGTTTTTCATATCAAAAAAAAGGGCAACCGCCAGCGGCACAAGAAGACCGGTTCAAGCCCCTCTCTCCCTTCCATCTAAAAAAATAACCAGCGCCCGGCCTGCCATGCAAAAGCAGAGAGCTCTACACAGACTTAGGTCTACGTAGAGAAGAGCGCCACGGCAGGTTAGTATTTAAGCGTTTGCCTTATATAAGAAGTGACGTTTCTCTTTAACTCGCTTATGGAGTCACCGCCGAACTTTTCAAGAAAAGCGCATGCAATGGTAAAAGCCACAGTGGCCTCTGCAACAACAGTGGCCGCTGGAAGGGCGCATGTATCACTCCTCTCCACGCCTGCCTTTATAGCCTTTCCCGTGAGGATATCCACGGAGCGAAGGGGCTTATAAAGCGTGGGTATGGGTTTCATTACAGCGCGCAGAAGTATGGTCTCACCGTTGGACATGCCGCCCTCTATGCCCCCGGCGTTATTGGTCTTTCTGTAATAAGGGTGTTTGGCAGGCCAGAAGTATGGGGGAACGGCTTTCTCGGATTTTCTGTAAAAAATCTCATCATGAACCTGAGAGCCGGGTACAAAACCCGCAGTAAAACCAACACCAATCTCAACGCCTTTCATGGCCTGTATGCTCGTGATGGCCCCTGCAAGGCGACCGTCAAGTTTTCTGTCCCACTGCACATGGCTGCCGAGCCCCGGAGGCACGCCTGTTACGGCCACTCTGTACACTCCGCCAAGACTGTCTCCCGCGGCCTTGGCCTCGTCAATACGTTTTTTCATCTTATCCGTGGCAGTGCAGCCAGGGCACCGCACCGCAGACCTCTCGGCCTTCTCAAAGAGCTGCTCAGGGTTTAACGTCTTCGGCGCCTTCCAGGAGACGCCGCCAAGTGTCTCTACCCAGCTGTAGACGTTAATCCCAAACTCCTCGAGGAGCCTTCTTGCCGCCGCGCCAACGGCAACCCTTGTGGCCGTCTCACGGGCGCTTGAACGCTCAAGGATATTACGAAGATCGCGGTGCCCGTATTTGAGCCCGCCGGCAAGGTCCGCGTGACCGGGCCTGGGTTTTGTAAGAACCTTTGTATTAATACCCTTTAAGGGGCCGTCCGCGCCCATAACGCCCTGCCAGTTCTCCCAGTCGCGGTTATTAACAACCATGGTAAGAGGTGAACCAAGAGTAAACCCCCCGCGAAGCCCTGAGGTAACGTCTACATGGTCGCTCTCTATTGCCATGCGCCCGCCACGTCCGTACCCGCACTGGCGCCTCTTCAGCTCCCTGTCTATAAAGGCGCTGCTGAGACGAAGCCCCGCCGGCAGCCCCTCCAGTATAGCTGTGAGATTTTTTCCGTGAGATTCACCTGCGTTCAGGTATCTTAACATATCGTAGAATTCCTCTTTTCAGGCCCTCTCGTTGAAATGCACAATAACGAAAAAGCCCTTTTTTTGGACAAAAAAAGCCCCGAAATACACCTGAAAATCACCAAAAGGATAAAAAGCCTATTTTTTCTCTATAGGCCCTCCGGCCTTTACCCAGGCGGCAAGACCGCCGTCTAATGCCTTTACTCTTCTAAAACCCGCTTTCATGAGATAGAACGCAGCACCTGCGCTCGATGCCTCATGTGGTCACGTACAGTATGTAACTATCTCCGTGCCCATTGGCAGCTCAAACATCCTGGCCTCAAGGTCATCAGGTGCGATGCGTTTATCGCCTTTTATCCTGATATCCATTGATTCATAGGCGCCCTTTGAGCGTATATCAAGTATAAGTATCTTGTGCCCGGCCTTCATATCGGCCATCACTTCTTCAGGCGTAACCCTTACAACGTCCTGAATTGTAACGGCTGAGGCCAATGTGGAGATGGCGAATACAAGAACAAGTGCCAGTATTATTTTTTTCATATATTCAGACCTCCTTAGAAGTTATAATGGCACATTATCACACAATTGTCCTTAAAAATCAAAGCCCCAAAGAGCGCAACGCAGGGCTTCAAGGCATTTTATATGTGGTATGAGAGTATAAAATCCTCTATAATGCAGGCATGGAAAAGATAGAGACGCAAAGACGCCTTGACGCGCGCGGCATGACCTGTCCCATGCCATCGGTAAAGACGGCCCTCATGCTTGAGGATATGAAGACAGGTGAGGTGCTTGAGGTTATTACCGACGACCCTGTATCTAAGACAGACCTCCCTGTCTGGGCACGGGCATCGGGAAACACCGTGCTTGGTATACAAGAAGGGACTCTTGAGGGCAGCGAAGCCATTACCATATACGTGCAGAAGGGGTAGGGTTTGAGCGATAAATTATACCACCTCAACCTTACAGAAGAGGCCATACGCGGTGCCTCCGTAGTCCTTATGCCCGGAGACCCGGCAAGGGCGGGTAAGATAGCGCGAGAGGTAGCAAAGACCTTTGGAACCTCGACTGCTGAGCTTGCCACAAATAGAGAGTACACGACATTTATAACCGCTGCTGATAATAATACCCCCATTCTTGTCACCTCAACGGGCATAGGCGGACCCTCTGTTTCCATAGCCGTAGAAGAGCTTGCCCGTTTCGGTGTGCGCACCTTTATACGAGTGGGCACAACAGGGGCCATTCAAAAATACCTTAAGAACGGCGACTGCGTCATCACAACAGGGGCCGTGCGCCTTGACGGCGCCTCACGCCATTACGCGCCTATCTCATACCCGGCAGTAGCGAGTCTACGCGTAACAAACGCCCTTGTGGCAGGGGCAGAGCAGGCCGGGGTGCCTTTTTACACCGGCATTACCGCCTCATCAGATACCTTTTATCAGGGTGAGGAAAAGGCAGAGTCCTACAGAAAATACGCCATTAAGGATATAAAAGGCTCTACAGAAGAATGGCGCATGTTGCATGTGCTTAACTACGAGATGGAGTCGGCAACTCTACTTACGGCAACGGCCTCAATGGGCCTTGAGGGAGGGTGTATTACAGGGGTTATCAACCGAGCCGAGGACGGCCGTATAACGGCCAAGATCCTTGAAGAAGGCGAGAGTAACGTCATAAGGGCCGCGGTATGCGGACTGCGCTTTCTCTAAAAAAAAACCCCTAACCCGCCTGACAAATACTAATTAAGGTGAGGTCCCATGATGAAACCCACACCAGGATACTTGCTCCCCGTCTTTGTACTCTTTCTACTCATAACAGGCTGCGCCCCTGTCATATCACGGCCCGTCTTAAATGAGGTGGACAGAGCCATTACCTTTGAGGAGATAAAAAAAGACCCCTCTACAGCGCATAAGGGTCTGGTGTTACTTGGCGGCAAGGTTATAAATGTTACGAACACAAAAGATGGAACCCTCGTAGAGGTTCTGCAGTCTCCGCTGAGGCGCAACCTGAAACCCCTTCCCGAGAATAAGTCCAGGGGCCGTTTCCTCATCCGTTTTAAGGGGTTTATCGACCCTCTTGTATATATGGATAAGCTCATAACAGTAGCAGGTGTACAAGAAGCGCCCATTACAAGGCCCATTAACAAGAGAGATTACACATACCCTGTGATAGAGGCAAAGGAAGATTATCTCTGGCGCATGGGCAATGATAACTCACCGCCCGTGAGTTTCGGCATAGGCTTAGGGCTCTCTGGCGGATACTGAGTAAGGCACCCCCCCCATATCCCACCCTCCCCGCTCAAGGCCCATGTATAGACACTCTATGGCTTCAGACTAAAGGAATAAGGAATTTCTGCGATAATAATAGTGTCACATATGCGCCAGAGGTTTGCTGCGGTGCGCCTTGGAGCAAAAAACAATTACAGGGAGAGGACAAAGGCATGAAGACACGTGAGGAGATACTGCAAGACCTTGACGAGATTCAAGACCTGCCCTCTCTGCCAAGGGTGGTAATAAGGCTTCAGCAGGAGATGAACCGCGCGGAGGTAAGCATTGATACCGTGGCGCGAATTATCAACGAGGACCCCCCCATAGCGCTGAAGGTTTTAAAGGTCGTCAACTCCCCTATGTACCGCGCCATGCGCAAGATTGTCAGCATCTCAGACGCCACTATACGCATGGGTCTGAAGGAGATATATGAAATCGTGCTCTCCACTGCCATGTGCGATATCATGAGAGGCGGAGCAGGTATTGACTACACCCGTTTCTGGAATCACAGCATATCAGTAGCCCATGCCGCAAAGGCCATTATCTCAATTTCATCAGAACGCGGCGGAGGTTTTACAAAACCAGTTGCAGACGCAGCATTTACCGCGGCCCTCTTACATGACATAGGCATGCTCATACTTAATAAATACAAACCCGGTATCTATGAGAAGATAATGGAGGTACGGGCAGATGATGACTCAATCCCAATCTCCGTACTTGAAGAAAAGGCCTTTGGCATTACGCACGCCGATGCAGGGGCATTTCTGCTGCGAAGATGGCATCTTCCCGAAGAGATAATCGTAGGGGTGGAGAGTCATCACAGGCACTGTATTGAGCAGGCAGACCCGCCCGTGGCGCAGCTTATCCACGCTGCGGACTACACCTGCGTGCAAGAGGGAATAAACGGCGGGCTTGAGACCGTGTCCATGGACTTTAATGATTCGGCGTGGCAGGAGCTCAGTATTACCACAGAGGATATCCCGGAGATTATTAAATCAGTACGAGAGCACCTGCAGCAATCCCCTCTGCTTGTAGCGTAAATATTTTTTAAATTACCCCATCACTCCGCCTGCCCTAATAGACGCAGACAATAGTAAGCTGATATAAAAAACCCCCTCCTTGTTAAATTAAGGAGAGGGTTTTGAAATACGTACTTATGTCTGCCTGAAAAATAAGGGTTATATTCCCGCTACGGCCTCTCTCATCTGAGTTATGGTATCAGCGTAAGAAGGCGTCTTGAATATACCCGAGCCCGCTACAACAACGTCCGCCCCGGCAAGAGCCACCTCCGCGATATTATCTACCTTAATGCCGCCGTCTACCTCAAGCTCCGTAGAGAGGCAGGACTCTTTAATAATAGAACGAATTGCCGCTACCTTTTTTAAGGCGCCGCGTATAAAACTCTGTCCCCCAAACCCCGGGTTAACGCTCATCACAAGGACAAGGTCAAGGTCTTCTATAATATCATGAAGTACGCCTACGGGGGTGGCGGGGTTGATGGAGACGCCAGCGCGAGCGCCCGTGGCTTTTATCATCTGAATTGTGCCGTGAAGGTGGCGAGTGGCCTCGGCATGCACGGTTATAATGCCTGCGCCCGCGGCTGCGAACTCAGAGACATAACGCTCGGGCTCCTCTATCATAAGATGCACATCAAGAGGCACGGTGGCAACGCTTTTAATGGCCTCTACCACAAAGGGGCCTATTGTGATGTTGGAGACAAAGCGGCCGTCCATAACATCTACATGGAGATAATCCGCTCCTGCCGCCTCAATATCGCGAACCTCCTCGGCAAGTCTGGTAAAGTCGGCCGAGAGCATTGATGGTGATATCTTCATAAGTTCCTCTTAATAAGTACAAGTATTTTATAATGAAAAAAACAGGAAGAAAAAACTATCTCCCCATGGCCTCTTCTATCTTTCGGGCAAGAAACTCCTCATCCCTTACACCGCTCTGGATGTAACTTATAATGCCGTCACTCTTTACAATATAGGTCTTGGGTATACCGCTTACAAAAAACTGATCTGCCAGAGACCCGCTGTCCGGGCCGGCCGGAAAGGTCCAGCCCATCTCTTCAAGATACCTGAGAGAGCCCTTCTCCGTATCATCCACGGCTACACCTACAAATACCACGCCCTGAGGCCCGAACCTCTTATACAGGCGCTCAAGTGCAGGGCCTTCCAGCCTGCAGGGGCCGCACCATGAGGCCCAGAAGTTAATCAGCACCGTGTGCCCTCTGTGAGCAGAGAGTGTGAAATCCTCTCCTTTGAAGGTCTTAATGGTGAAATCAGTTACAGGACCGCCAAGGGTGTTGGCGGGGATAGCCGAAGCGGTATTATCGCCCCCGGGCTCTTGGGAACAACCGGCAAGTGAGAAAAAAGCCAACAGGACAAAAAGACTGCATACCAGGCGGTATCTGGTGGGTATAAGCTGAGAGTAAGACCTCATGTTCCTCTTGATTATCATGGGATGATTAGAAGATTAAAAAGAGAGCGGAAAAGATAAAACAAGGACAGCCACTTGCACTGCCCTTGCCTGCGCACTAAGTCCGTAAAGGGGTAAAGAGCTTATTATTAGCCTGCGGCCTTATCCACAAGGTCTGTTATCTGTTTCTTTGGCACGGCTCCAACGACCTGGTCAACGACCTTGCCCTCGTTGAAAAGAATAAGCGTTGGGATGCCCCTTACGCCGAATTTACCGGGTGTGGCCGGGTTCTCATCAACGTTCATCTTGGCTACTATGAGTTTACCTGCGTACTCACCGGCAATCTCTTCCACCACCGGCGCAATGGCCCTGCAGGGCGCGCACCAGCTGGCCCAGAAGTCTACAAGCGTGGGCACATCTGATGAGAGTACTATACTCTCAAAATTTGAGTCAGTGACGTGAATAACCTTATCTGACATAGAGATGTCTCCTTTCAAACTTATTTACCGTACAAATATGGGAAATATTTAAGTCTTACTGTAATATAGATAAATGTACATACCCTGTCAACCTCTTATTTTTAATCTGCCGGACATAAGGGCATACTTAATCCTCTTGACATGAAAACCATGAAGATGGACAATACAAGACATGAAAGATGAACTGCTTCTTGAAAAACTCGAAGAGACGGCCGGAAAGCTCTCCATAAAGGTAGACTACGACGACTTGCACAAGGGTGATATACGCACCAACGGAGGTATATTTACCCTGAAAGGCGAGCAGCGCATACTTATTCACAAGAAACTCTCCCTGAAGGACCGTGTCGCGGTGCTGCTTGGCCTCCTATCAATACTTGATACCGAGTCCCTGCACCTGCCTGATGCCGTAAGAAAAAGAATCGAGGGTTCGCGAAAGCCATGACCCGCCTTCACCGCTGCCGCTGCCTCTGCCTGCTTATGCCTTTACTTAGTACATAAAAAATGATAAACTATAAAAGATGGAATTTTAATTAAATCCATTCAGAGGCAGTATTGCCCCACCCAAGAATCCCGGGAGCCTCTATCAACAAGGAGAAACTCACTTTGAAGACCGGACGGAGGCAACCGGACCCTGCGTACCATACCCTATACGGCCAAGTGCCTCTGCCGCAGCCGGGGTAAAACTCAACCTGGATCTCAACAGAGAATCAAGACCACGAGAAGGGAAAAACCTGGATAGTTTTCCTGCGACGCAGCGTGGATACATAAAGGCATACAAACATTTTATTACAAGAGCGTTTTCATAAAGGCGCTTGAATTAAACCTGTGGAGAGATTATCAATGGTGATGAATAAAAAACCTTATCTGCAAAAAACATTTTATCTATTTCTTGTCCTCCTTATCTCATCCTTCATCATCACCTCCACATCTACGGCCGGAGGCAGCGCTCTTGGCAAAAACGATGAGTCAATGGTTCTAAAGGGACAGGTCTATTACTATTACATGACTGGCCATACCCTGAAAGCAAGCGGGTACACCAAAGACGCCCTTGAGCTCTACAAAAAAGCCCTGGAAATAGACAGCAGCTCTACGGTGCTTAACGACGAGACAGCAGAACTGTACCTGCGCCTCGGCGATTACGCAAAGGCCAAGAAGCACCTCCTTGCCTCAGTTAAAAAAGACGGTAACAAATCACACACCCACGTGCTTCTTGCTGAGCTGTACACTATTATCAAAGAGAACGATAAAGCGGCGGAGAGTTATAACAGGGCCATTAAACTTGACCCTGATAACCAGAGCATCTACCTCTACCTCGCCACTTTCTACGCGAGAATCAACAAATCCGACAAAGGCATAAACGTCCTCAAAGGACTGCTGAAGAAAGACCCCGAATCTGTAATGGCCTATTACTACATGGCCAAGATAGAGGTTAAGCGAGACAGGCTTGCGATGGCTGAAAAGTATTACAATAAAGCGATTGCCCTTAGCCGCGGCTTTGCACCGGCTTACTCAGAGCTTGCCATGACCTACGAGGCCGACAAAAAACCGGACTTGGCGGAAAAGACCTACAGAAAAGCCATCTCCACCCTGCAGTCTCCAAAAGACTTCATGTCCAGGCTCGCCTCTCTGCTCCTGAAGCAGAACAAGATGGACGAGGCCCTTGAGATATACGAGCAGCTGGAAAAGTACAGCAGCACCAGATACAGGGCCATGACCAAGATAGGGCTAATCTATTTTGAACAAAAAGACTACGAGGGCGCCATAAAAAAGTTCACCGAGCTGCTTGACGAGAACCCCAAGCTCAACAAAATACGTTACTACCTCGCTACAAGCTACGAGTCAAAAGGAGACCTCAAAAAAGCCATTGAAGAATTCTCCCTCATTCCAGGCGAGGACTCAAGTTACGTTGACTCCAAGGTTCACCTTGCGTACATGTACGAGCAGCAGGGCAAGAGAGATAAATCCATTAAGGAGCTGAAAGACGCCCTGGTAGTGAAAAAAAACGACCCTGATCTGATACACCTTATTATCACGGTTCTGAGAGAATCCGATAAACCCGAAGAGGCCGTCTCTATCATTAAAGAGGCCATAAGCAATGACCCTAACAACGCTGATTTTTACTTTACCCTTGGCGTCATATACGATGACATGGGCAAGGACAAGCTAATATTCGATGCCATGGAAAAGGCCATCAAGCTGGACCCCCGTCACAGTAAGGCCCTTAACTACATGGGATACAGTTACGCTGAGCGGGGCATTGAGCTGGATAAAGCAGAGCGGTACCTCAAGAAGGCCCTTGAGATAACCCCCGGCAACGGCTACTACCTTGACAGCCTGGGATGGATCTACTACAAAAAAGGCGATTATGATACGGCCATTAAAAACCTTGCCGAGGCAGTGAGGATACTTCCCGAGGATCCGCTTATAGTGGAGCATCTGGGAGACGCCTATCTTAAAAAAAATCTCAAGGAAAAGGCCCTCACCTTTTATAAGAACGCCTCTAACCTTGACTCCAACAACAGGGAGATAAAGACAAAGATAGAGGCGCTTAAAAAAGCAATACCAGCGGCAGGGACAAAATAAAAGCGTGAGACATCTGCGCCTGATTCTCGCCCTTGCCCCCCTTATTCTACTTACCGCCGGATGCGCCCACAAAGTGCCCCTGAGCACACAGGACCCCGCAAAGGGCATTAAGACATTAAGGGCAGCGGCTGTAGTAGAGTTTACAAACAAGAGTACTGAAAAGGGGCGTGCCCTTATTACGATAAGTTCACCGGATTTATTCAGGATTGAGATAAAGGGCCCCATTGGAATTACTACTGCCCTTATAACGGGGAGCAAGGACAGCATTACACTGCTCTACAGAGGCGAGAGCACAACATACACACCTGGGGAGAACAAGTCTCTGCCTCTTAATATAAGGGCTGCTGAGCTCGTCTCTCTGCTCCTTGGATCCAGAGACTTTCCGCCTCGTGATAATAAGGGCTTTGAGACACAAGCCCTGCCCCGGGGCAGGGTTATCACAAGACGTATAAATAATCACCTGCTCTACAGGGCCACCATGAGCGATTACAAGACAATCTCAGGGGTCCATCTTCCCTACACCATCTCCGTAGAGGGCGAGGATTATAAATTGCTTGTGAAATACACAAAGGTGAATGTAAACCCTGAGATAAATAATTCTTATTTTAAAACAACACGTTAACTCAAAAAAACTTTCAGAGTTGACTATCAGGTTTTTTTATGATATAAATAACGTACACAATCAAGACCACCCGGCTTACGCCCCTCAAAAAAAGGAACTTCATGCCAAAAGACATAAATCAATTATTTAAAGCCGGCGACCTGGCTGTATACCCCGCCCATGGCGTGGGCAAGGTTGTTGGAGTGGAAACCCGCGAGGTCTCCGGGGTAGGCACATGTTTTTACATCATCAAGGTTCTTGATACAGACGCAACCATTATGGTTCCCGTGCAGAACGCAAACCACGTGGGACTTCGAAAGGTCATGAAAAAAAGCCAGGTCCCGCAGGTCTACGCCATACTGCAAGACCGCGATGACAGCACCGTAGATACACAGACCTGGAACAGACGCTACCGTGAGTATACGGAAAAGATCAAGAGCGGCAGCGTAATGGAGCTTGCCAAGGTATTAAGAGACCTCTATATCTTGAAGTTCGATAAAGAGCTCTCCTTTGGTGAGAGAAAAATGTTTGATACGGCAAAGACTCTGCTTGTAAAAGAGCTCTCAGTAGCTCAAAAAGCCAACGAAGACACCATAGAAGAAGAGCTCTACAGCTTGCTGAAGACAGAGGTCCTGAAGACCAAAGACGCATAGAGGCTGTTTCTATAGAAGAGAGGCAGGAGTAAATACTCGGTTGGCTCAGATGAGAAGACCTCTCCAAAAAAACCTAATACTACCCTGTTTACATGAACCGGTTTCCTGAAAAAGGAACCGGTTTTTTAACACTAAACTCTCTTCTCACCATAAAAGCCGTATATCGCTGAAAAAGAGGCTTTTATTGAAAAAAAGGCCAATTATCGCTTAAAAAGCCCTCTTTTATCGCAAAAACGTGAGTGCAAAAAGATGAGTTGCTCTTACTGAGCTGAAAAGTCTTTTCACACCAAAACAACTCATTATCCAATGTTTTTGGGCATAAAGAGCCATATTTTACATGAAAACACTGATATCATCCAAGGCCCCCTTAAAAACTATTGTCATCATACCGGCAGCTGGCCGCGGGCTGCGCATGGGCGGAACAAACAAACTCCTCCTCCCTCTTCTTGAGCGCCCGATTCTACAACGCACCATTGAGGTCTTTCAGAGCTGCCCCCTTGTCACCGCCATTGTCCTGGCAGTCTCAGATGATACGGAAGAGTTCTGCAAGGATAATATTACAGAGAACCCTGCCTTTGATAAAGTACTCGCCCCTGTACGAGGCGGGACTACACGCCAGTCCTCTGTGTACAATGCCCTTAAAAAAACAGGACCACAGTATGATATCGTCCTTGTGCACGATGGAGCGCGCCCCCTTGTGAGCTCAGCCATCATTACCGCTGCCATTAAAGAAGCCGCCAAACAGAGAGCCGTTGTACCTGTGGTTGAGGTAAAGGACACCATTAAAGAGGTTGCAGACGGGGTTATAAAAAACGCACCCCCGCGCAGCTCGCTCCGCGCTGTGCAGACCCCGCAGGCCTTTTGCGCTGATTTACTCCTGCGTGCTTATACGCAGGCCGTGAGAGAGGACTTCACAGGCACAGACGAGGCATCCCTTGTGGAGAGGCTGGCCGTACCGGTAGGTCTGTTTCCGGGGTCATATGAGAACATAAAGATAACAACACCTGAGGATATGCTCATCGCGGAGTCCATCCTGCAAAGAAGAGCGGCCTTAAAAGACGGGTCTGCTACAGACGAGGCAAACAAAAAAGGTTGAAAGCCCGCCTCCCATATTGTATCTTGATACGGCTATGAGAATTGGATTTGGTTATGATGTTCACAGGTTCGCCCTTGAGAGACCGTTAATACTGGGCGGTGTAACCGTGCCCTTTAAAGAGGGGCTCGCAGGGCACTCCGATGCCGACGTACTCCTTCACGCCATAATCGACGCGCTCCTCGGAGCCGCCTCTCTCGGTGATATTGGCATGCATTTCCCCCCTGATAATCCCGCGTATAAAGATATCTCAAGCCTTACACTCCTTGCTCATACAGCCGAGGTACTTAGAGAAAAGAACTACATTCTCTCAAATGTAGACTCTACCATTGTCTGCGAGGCCCCAAAACTCAAGGATCATATCCCTGCCATGAGGGGCAATATCGCCCGCACTCTCTCCTGCCCGCAGGACCTTATAAACATCAAGGCAACTACTGAAGAAAGACTTGGTTTTACCGGCAGAGGCGAGGGCATGGCCACCTATGCCGTTGTCCTGATTGAGGAGATAACAAGACCGTGAAGGTACGGACCCGTTTTGCGCCAAGCCCCACAGGGCTACTGCATGTGGGAGGTGCAAGAACGGCCCTCTTCAACTACCTCTTCGCACGGAGCAGGGGCGGCACCTTTATTCTCAGGATGGAGGATACGGACAGGGTGCGCTCAAGGCCTGAGTTTGAGGATGCCTTAATCGAGGATATGCGCTGGCTTGGGCTGGAGTGGGACGAAGGCCCGCAGATTGAGTACGGCGAGTACGGCCCTTACAGACAATCCGAACGTGGTGATATTTACAGAAAACTCGCGAAAAGACTCCTTGAAAAAAACCTTGCATACAGATGCTTCTGCACAAAAGAGAGGCTTCAGGAACTTAAAGATAAACAGAGAGAGACAAAACTACCGCCGCGTTACGACGGAAGATGCAGGGATAAGACCGGTACCACTGAGAGAGGCAAGTTTGTCCTGCGTTTTATTATTCCCGATAAAGAAGTAGGTTTTGTTGACCTTGTTCACGGTGCCCTCACCTTTGACAATAAGGCATACGGAGATTTTATCATCATGAACACAGAGGACGAGGCCACTTATAACTTCGCCTCTGCCGTTGATGACGGGCTCATGAAAATTTCACATGTAATAAGAGGCGATGACCATCTATCAAATACGCCGAGACAGATTCTCATCATGGAGGCCCTTGGCCTCACCCCACCGTTATATGCCCATGTGCCCCTTGTCCTTGGCGCGGACCAAAAGCCTCTAAGTAAGAGAGAAGCAGATTCGGGAGTAGCCGAACTGCGGGATAAGGGGTACCTGCCCGAGGCCGTGCTTAACGCCGCCGCAAGGCTTGGCCTTGCCCAAAAAGAGGGCCTTCAGACCCTTGCTCAGATGGCCGCGGACTTTAGGATAAAAAAAATATCAAAAAGCCCTTCCATATTCGAGCCCTCTCATTTAAAAAACCTTAACAAAAAAGCCATCTCCAGGCTCAAGACCCGTGAGATTATAAAACTCTCGCAGCTGCAGGACCTTACTGAAGATACAACTCTCCTGCATAAAGCCGTGGAGGCCGTAAGGAACAACGCCTTTACGCTAAGAGAATTCAGGTCCCTTCTAACCCCTCTGCTTACAAGAGCGGCACCTGAGGCAGAGGCCGTTCTTATTTTAAAGGCCGGAGAATCAAAGGCCCTCCTTGAGGCTGTTATGGAGGAACTTGATAATGGCGTTAAGACATATGACGCCCTTATCAACCGCATAAAGGTGAGTACAGGGTTTAAGGGCCCCACACTTTTCATGCCATTAAGGTGCGCCCTTACAGGGACCAAAAAAGGCATTGAGCTTGATAAAATATTTAGTATACTCGGAGTAAATGAAGTTGAAGAGAGGATAAAAGCTGTACTGACTCCCGGTAAAGTAGAGGCAATTACCTCAGAATCAGAAGATCCGCACTAAAAAAAATACTACTTAAATCATAATAATAAAAAACATAAAGGGGTCACATGGGACTTAAAGTCTTTAACTCTCTCTCAAGAAAAAAAGAAGATTTTTTGCCGGCTGAAAAAGGCAAGGTTAAGATGTATGTATGCGGGCCCACGGTCTATGCCCCCGCCCATATCGGACACGCAAGAAGCGCCGTATCCTTTGACGTAATCTACCGCTACCTGAGGTACAGGGGGTTTGATGTCACATATGCGCGCAACTACACAGATGTTGACGACAAGATTATTGCCCGCGCCAATGAGCTTGGCATTGAGTCCGGGAAACTGGCTGAAGACAACATTGTAGCCTTTGACTCTGATATGGGTGCCCTTGGAGTGCTGCTGCCGCCAATAAGGCCAAAGGCTACTGAGACCATGGCGGAGATTATCAGCCTTGCCGAGGACCTCATCAGCAAGGGGTTTGCCTATGAGCTTGAGGGAGACGTTTATTTTGCCATAAGAAAACTCAGTGACTACGGCAAACTCTCGGGCAAAAACATAGACAACCTTGAGGCTGGCGCCCGTGTGGACGTTGATACAAGAAAAAGAGATCCCCTTGATTTCGCCCTCTGGAAGGCCGCCAAAGAAGGCGAACCCTCATGGGAGAGCCCCTGGGGTAAAGGACGGCCAGGCTGGCACATAGAGTGCTCGTGCATGTGCATGAAGTGGCTCGGCAGTACCATAGACATACACGGCGGCGGAAAAGACCTTATATTCCCCCACCACGAGAATGAGATCGCGCAGAGCGAGTCGGCAACAGGATTAAAACCCTTTGTGCGGTACTGGCTTCATAACGGCTTTGTAAATATCGATAAAGTAAAGATGAGTAAATCTCTTGGCAACATCCTGAACATCCACGATGCCCTTGAGACCAACACGGGTGAGGCCATAAGGTTTTTTCTCCTCTCAAATCACTACCGCTCACCTGTGGATTACAGTGCCGAGTCTCTAAAAGAGGCCGGGGCTGCTATAGAGAGATTTTATAAGACTGTGGAGAGGATTCACCTTGAGGGCCAGGTCGCGCCTGAGAGCTCCCCGGCTGCCGAGGCGCTGCAGAAAAAAATGACCCCCATAGTAGAGGCCATGGATGATGACTTTAACACCGCCGGCGTCATAGGGCTGCTCTTTAAGGAGATAACCCGCGCCAACCGTATACTTGATGAGGCAAGGGACGCAGGCGTCGAAGGTCTGAGCGCGGATAACCGTGATGAGCTTGGTGTAATCCTCGCCCTCTTCCGGGAGGCAGGCGGCTTTTTAGGTCTCTTTACAACAGAGGCCGAGTCTTATCTGAATCAAAGAAAGGCTTCGCCCCCTGTTAAGGCCGAAGAGATAGAGAGACTTATTGAGGAGAGAAAAAAGGCGCGGCAGAATAAAGACTTTAAGAAGGCCGATGAGATAAGGATGGGCCTTCTTGAGCGCGGCATTGAGCTGGAAGATAACCGCGATGGCACACGCTGGAGCCTGAAGACAGATATTTAAAAGCAAGGTTTTATGCGATATTAAAAATCAGGAAAAACAGCGGGGGGGGGATGTACGGATAAATATAAAAGACCTCAGTAATTCTCGCTACGCACCATGTTCTCAATGCCCTCGGCCACTTCCGGTGAGATAGAGGTAAACCTGATGCCCATACCGGGTTCTGCCCTGAAGCCAGGCTCAAAACCTCTTCGCCATACAACCTCACAGCCGCACCGTGTCTCCTTGCCTTCTCCTGGCAGCATAAAACTTATCTCCATCTGCTCTCCAACTTCCCGTGGGTTACCGAGGCGATGAACATGCCGCCCTTGCCGATAGTCTTGGCATAACCAGAAAAAACACCGCAGGAGTCCTCTCCCCTTATCTTGAGGACAAGGAGCTGGCTCCGCAGGTTCACACGCCTGTTGGCCCTTAAGGCGACATAATCTATCTCTTTATCCTTGTCACCACCTGCCATGATGTAT
>JAJRZX010000156.1 GCA_024275045.1 Deltaproteobacteria bacterium | reverse complement strand
TTTCCCGAGGTAGAGAGGGTCTTTGGCAAGGTGGGTAGAGCAGAGACGGCTACTGACCCGGCGCCGCTCTCCATGATGGAGACTACCATTACCCTGAAACCGGAGGAAGAGTGGCGAGAAGGCATGACCATCTACAAGCTCATGGATGAGATGAACTCGGCCATTAAGTTCCCCGGTGTTACAAACGCCTGGACTCTGCCCATTAAGACCCGTGTTGATATGCTCTCCACGGGCATCAAGACACCTGTTGGGCTAAAAGTCGCCGGAGATGACCTTAATGTCCTTGAGCAGCTCGGTAAAGAGCTTGAGGCCATCCTCAGGAACGTACCCGGTACGCTATCTGTGTACTCGGAGCGTGTTGTGGGAGGGAATTACCTGGACTTTGATATTGACAGAAAAAAGGCCGCGCGTTACGGGCTTACGGTTGGGGATATTCAGGACGTAATTCAATCGGCTATCGGCGGTATGAACATTACCACCACTGTTGAGGGGCTGGAAAGATACCCGGTGAACCTGCGTTACGGCAGGGAGCTCAGAAACGATATCCCCACGCTGAAACGAGTCCTTATCGCCACGCCAACGGGCGCGCAGATACCCCTTGCCCAGGTAGCGGATATAAATATAAGAAAAGGCCCGCCCGCCATAAAGAGCGAGAACGCAAGGCTTAACGCCTGGATATACGTGGACCTTAAGGGCATTGACGTGGGTACTTATGTGGCGAACGCTCAGAAGATTGTGCAGGAGTCCTTTAAGCTCCCACCCGGTTATACACTTACCTGGAGCGGTCAGTTCGAGTACATGCAGAGGGCCAAGGCAAGGCTCAAGGTGGTTGTACCCCTTACGCTTGTCATTATATTCCTTCTGCTCTACCTTAACTTCAGGAAGATTGGCGAGAGTGTCATGGTAATGCTCTCTCTGCCCTTTGCCCTTGTGGGAGGCGTATGGTTCCTCTATATCCTTGGTTATAATATGAGCGTTGCCGTGGGGGTGGGGTTTATAGCCCTGGCCGGTGTCTCGGCGGAGATCGGGGTTATCATGATAATTTACCTTGATATGGCCTGTAAGGACAGGTTTCTCAAGGGAACGCTCAATACGCGTGCAGACCTTAACGAGGCCGTAATAGAAGGTGCCTCAAGGCGCATACGGCCCATTATGATGACGGTTTTTGCCATCATCGGAGGACTTCTGCCCATTATGTGGGGCGCGGGCACGGGCTCGGCGGTTATGAAAAGAATTGCCGCTCCCATGGTGGGAGGAATGGTATCGGCTACCGTATTGACGCTGCTTGTAATACCGGCCATATATACCTTCTGGAGAGAGAGGGAGTTTAAAAAAGAAGGGGGCAGAAAATGATAGAGATAAAGGCCTATATAAGAAACGATAAGATAGAGGCTGTTATTGACGCTGTTATGAAGGCCGGTGTTGCGGGTTTTACCGTAATCGACGTATGCGGCCTTGGCGGTGCCGCCACTGAGGACAAGGTATGGTCCATAGAGTACTGCAAGAAGTACTCCGCCATCTCAAAGCTTGAGATCGTATGTCATGATAAAGACGAGGCTACTCTTGTAGAGGTGATTCGAGAGAGCGCGAGGACAGGGCACAGGGGAGACGGCATGATATTTACCGCCGTTATATCCGGAGCCCTGAGAATACGTACCGGCGAGAGGGGCGACGATGCCCTTAAAACAAGTGTGAAAGAGAAAAAAGACGGGTAAACTTTATACGGAGGTTTTTAAGATGAGAACAACAAGGTCCATACGCAGCACTCTTGGAATATATATAGGGTTTATGGCGCTGGCGCTTATACTGACAATGACGGGCCTGCCCACAGAAGCAGGCGCCAGGGGCTCGGCTGATAAATACAAGGTTGACCCCAGCATAGTCTGTATGGTAAATGACAATGTAATGGGAAAACCTCAGATACCCATAATAGTGGAAGGCAAGACTTATTACGGGTGCTGCAAGAACTGCGTGAAAACCCTTAATGAAGATACGGCCATACGCGCGGCAAAGGACCCGTACACCGGCAAGACCGTGGATAAGTCTGAGGCTTTTATAATAGAAGGTCCCGGAGGAGAGGCTCTGTACTTTGAGTCCGACCTTACGGCAGGTGAGTTTGTTGATTCATTCAAGTAAGTAAGTCTGTAAAGGAGGCGTCTGAATGCTTTTAGAGTTATTTTCCTTTATGCCGGGAATAGGGGCAATGGATAATGTGCATCCCCTCTTTATTCATTACCCCATAGCTCTTTTTTCTTCCTTTTTGCTTGCCGAGTTTCTCGGTGTTGTATTAAAAAAGGATGCTCTAAGGAGCGCGGCCTCTTTTATGCTTTATTTCGGCACAATTGTCGCTGTTTTTACGGTAATAGCAGGTTATTACGCTGCCGCCACCGTGGCGCACGACGATGCCATGCACGCCATTATGGAACGGCACGAGGGCTTTGGCGTAACCGTGCTTATAATAGCAGCCCTGCTCTCGCTCTGGAGGCTCTATGTAAGGCGGCGGTTCTCTCCCAGGGCGCAGCTACTACATCTTTTCATGGCATTTGTTCTTACCGTTGTTATGGTGCTGGGCGCTGATCTTGGCGGGCTTATGGTCTATAAGTACGGCGTAGGCGGACAGGCCGTAAAGATAGAGAGGGCCTCGCATAAAGCCGCAGGACCTTCGCATCATGAGGATGCAGAGAGCGAGCAAGGCGAGTCAGGCCATAATCACAGGCACAGCCACGGGGATTGATACCTCCCCTTAATCCTGTAAATGGCCTAATCAATAGAGGGTGCGGACATGGCACTGGACCCGGTATGCGGGATGACCGTAGATAAGAGCAAGGCCGCAGGCAGTCTTACATACAGGAAAAAAAAGTTTTATTTCTGTAGTCTGAGCTGTAAAGAAAAGTTCACGTCCAACCCCGCACAGTTTCTATCCAGAGGGGAACCAAAAGATACAGAAGGAGCAGGTACTGCTCCCAAAGCAAAGACCGATACAGGACCAGAGCCTTTAAAGGGAAGAGGTGCAGCTTCTCTTACCCTTGGTATTACGGGCATGAGCTGCGCTTCTTGCGCAGCGAAGATAGAAAAAGGCCTTGCCAATGTACCCGGGGTAGTAAAGGCCACAGTAAACTTTGCCTCAGAAAAAGCCGTAATTGAATTTATCCCATCATCAGAAGCCGGTCAGGAGCTTGTGAAGGCCGTTAAGGCCCTTGGTTACGGAGTCCTATCCTCTAAGATTACCATTCATATAGGCGGCATGAGCTGCGCTTCGTGCGCCGCAAAGATTGAGAAGGGCCTTCTGGGACAAAGCGGTGTGCTAAAGGCCACGGTAAACTTTGCCGCCGAAGAGGCCAGTGTGGAGTTTGTACCATCCGCCGATGCAGAGCAGCGGCTTAAGGGTACGGTGACATCTCTGGGGTATAAGGTCCTTGAGGCCCGTTCCGGTGAGGATATCCTTCAGCAAAAAGAGCGTGCGAGCCGCGAAGAGTACAGGGCGTTGCGTAAGAAGATATTTGTGGGCGCTCTTCTCTCCATCTCCATCTTTATCATGACCCACCCTGATGTTACGGGCCTTAACTCTATCTTTGGTCTAAGCCGGCAGTCATGGTTTATCCTGCAGTTTGTCTTTGCCCTCCCAGTTCAGTTCTGGTGCGGCCTGCAGTTCTACACCGGGGCCATAGCATCGGCTCGGCACAGGACTACGGACATGAACACCCTTATCGCCGTTGGCACGTCATCTGCCTTTACCTACAGCGTGGTTGCCACCTTTATCCCATCTTTATTTACATCAAGCGGTTTTACCCCCGAGGTCTACTATGATACCTCTGCCATAATAATCGTTCTCATCCTTACGGGGCGTCTGCTTGAGGCCCGCGCAAAGGGCAGGACCGGTGCGGCCATAAAAAAACTCATGGGGCTGCGCGCGCGCACGGCTCGTATCATCAGAGATGGCACGGAGCTGGAGATCCC
>JAJRZX010000155.1 GCA_024275045.1 Deltaproteobacteria bacterium | reverse complement strand
TTACCTCTCTACGGAGCTGAACCGCTTCTTTCTCGCATCAAGAAATGGGTTCTTAACGTCCCTGAACCTGTAGACCTGTCCGGCAGAGCCATGTACGTTAATACCCTCGCGCAGATACCTGTCAAGATCTTCGCGAGACATGGTGCTCCACGATGACGGGTCTGAGAGGCTGTGGCCGCCAATGCTGCCGTGAGTAAATCCGGCGCCATGAGAACCGGCTCCGGCGCCTCCGGCTGACCTTAGATGATGGGGTCTCTCGCTTAACCACTGGGAAATAAAGTCATCCATTGCAACAGGATACCCGGAGTCGTTGATCTTCGCAGAGCCCGAAGAATTAACAACAGTGACATGCCCCTCATCATCCATCCTCACCCTGTCATCCAGGAGTTTAACTATCTCCTCGCCATCTACGACGTTGTACTTTGAGACGGCCTTAAGGAGTGCCAGTTTTTTCTTCTCCTCCTTAAGTCCCTCAATCTCGCGTCGCAGCCCCTCCACGTCCTCACCTGCGGAACGCGTTCTCTGGGCCTTGGCAAAGGCCTTTCTATAGGATTCATCAATGAGCTCCTGCACCCGGGCCTGCTGCTCGCTGTTAAAGGCAACCTTTCCGGATGTGCTCTCAGAATCATTACCCTGGCCATTACTCTTTTCCGGCGTCTTGAACTCACTACTGTGCATTAGTTATCCTCCTGTTATTTATCCCCCGTTATCTGGTCCGTACAAAAGTGACCTGCCCTGCCTAAAAGGCCGCCTGCCGCGTCTCGGGTTAAACGCGCGGTACGGGCATACTACAGCAACGTCTTCGTTGCCCCGCTTACAAAATCAAGCGTCTTCTTTCTGTCCATTAACGCCCTGACAACCGTCTGACAAACATGGGACTTATCGCTAAAGGATAGTTTCTGCCAGTCCTCTTTATCAACGGAGGTCAGTATGGCCCTGCGGGCCTCTTCCCAGATGGTACTGGTAATCTTATAAGCCTCGGGAAAACTGATTCCATAACCCATACACAGTTTCCTGGCCGTACTATACGCTTCTCTATCAAGGTAACGGTTGTTCACTATCTCCTCCCTTGGTTTCCTTAGGGGAAACACTTAATACCTGAGGCTCACTGTGCTCGCATTCTTCTATCTCAGACCTTACCCTGGCCTTTAACTCCTCACCCATCTTCGGCAGTACTGTTGCTGCAATTTTTTTCTGCAACTCTTTACGAAAAGTCTTGGACTCAACCACGGCGGACTGGGCCTTAATGGCGTTATCAAGGTCCTTTGCCATATCACGCACCGAGAAATCATCAGGGTAATCAATGAGACCGTCAAAGCGGCTCCCTGACCATCTTGCCCATAGATCCAGCACCGTTGACTCGGCCTGCTCTATATTGTCGGCCTTCTCACTAAGCGTTGCATAGAGCTGCTGGTACTCAAGTTCAAGAGCTACTCCTGACCTTACATGAGCAAAATCCTCTGATGACTTTACGCCGCCAAGTTTTGCTATCCTGTGTATCTCGGCAATGTCCTGCCTTACCCACTCACGTATCTCCGTAAGAGAAGAATGAGGAGGTTCCAGCCAGTAAGGTTTTGCGTTAGGTTCAGAGGGGTCGTACTGAAGAATGTTCCTCGGTCCTATCTCCCTCTCATCCTCACCCCCTGCCTTTGAGTAAGGCATGGCAAGCATGGGAAAGGCCGTATTCTCAATAATCTCCTTGGCATCGCTACAGAGGTAGTAAATATTCTTATTAATATCGGCTATATCCTGCAGATCCGAGCTGCCCACCATCTTTATGCCGCTTCTCTTGTTGTAAAGCGTTACCAGAGGAACAACACCAAGACCATGCTCACCAAAACCAGCGAGCCGCACATCACCGCTATCTCTCTCAACCTCCCACAACTCCCAGAGCTCACGTGTCCAGATACGGTAACGGTTCTTCTCCTCGCGAATCTTCACCCTGTCAAGTACGGGTTTACCTGATGGGAGCCTTACAAAGGTCCAGTCCAACAGATTCTCCGGGGTGATAAGGCTCACATATGGGCGAATGTCCTCGCTAATGGCCTCGGCGCGTGTCATGGCATAATTTTCAGGGCTGTCTACAAGGATGGATACACGGCCGTAAACAGATGCAAACCTCTGCGCGTCACGCATGAACTGATTAAAATTCGAGCCCTCGTGGTCAGCGTCCTTGAGAAATGATTTAAAGAGCGGGTCCGCAGTAAGAGAGCCGTAATCCCTGCTCGCGCTCTTTCTGTATAGATGGGATACGAATATATCCACAATTGGGCCGCAGTAATTATAATAATAGGCAATCTCCTTACGGCGCCTGTAGTTTGTGGCGCTCTCAAAGGGATGCTGAAGCAGATAGTCGGCCTTCTTGTAAAGAACTCCTCCAAGATATGACCTTATATAAAATATCCACTCCTTAACCCAGGCATCGTAATGAGGATGTGTTTTCTCAAGCTCTTCTAATGTCATGTGCCCTCTTTTTTTTTTGTTTGTTTACCGTCACTTGTTACGCAGAGACCAGCTTACTTATAAAACCTTCTCGAAGGATCAAACCTGTTGCTCCTCAGGGGAAAATCATATTCAATAAAGTATCCAAGGGCATCCGTAGCATGAGTCCTCTCAAGGTTTGTCTTATCTATATCCACACCGCCCTCGGTCCAGACAACGCTCTCAAGGTCTTTTTTCAAAAACACACACCTTGGGTGATGAAAGAGCCTGAACTCGTGTTTTGTATTCTCAAGCATACTGTTAAGCGCGTTTACCCTGTCTTTTACAGGGGGATTCTTGCGCTTTATCCTCTGCTTGTTAAGACCAAGCTCAGTGAGCAGCACATAATCGGTCTTACCAGTGGTGCTTCTTGCCGAGCCTGCGGAGTCTCCGTAAACAACCACCCCAGCGCCATGCTTACCGTATCTCTTTAAAAACTCACGGCCCATATCAACGGTATTGGTGTTATGCAGAACTATCTCATCAAAGACATAAACTCTTCTGCCGTCGGTCTGGGCAAGTATCCAGACACAGGGGTCTACGTTAAAATCACAGCAGAGCATAATAGGCAGATTGGGCTCCAGCCTTATATTGCTGTCCATATGCCTCTCAGATCGATAGGCGTAATACACTCTCTCTGTAGCGCCCTCGAAGCTTGCCTCATACTCCTGCCTGAACGTCCTTGGATCAAGCATCCTCTTTGCGGACTCTATCTCGGCCCGTGGGAGGATATCGCCGGAGTTCCATCTGTAAAAACCCCAGTCAGGGTCTACACCTGAACGCGCGTAATCAGCGAGATCCTTAAAATGGTTAAGCCCCTCGGGAACCCCTATGAACCAGCACCAGCCCTGTCTGTCCGATAGAGCGGGCCTGATGTTCTCTGTCCACACTGTCGGCCGCATATCAGCGTACTCATCCAGCACGCCTCCGTCCCAGGCAATGCCCTCAATCCGCTGCGCCCTGTCAAGTCCCACTACCCAGAGCTCACTGCCAAAGCGCGTCTTAATGCAGAGATCGCTCTCGTAGACTTTTTTTACCCATCTTGCGGGGGTAAGGGCCTTAAGATCGCTCCAGAATATTCTCTTTGCCTGCCCTCTTGTAGGGGCTGCGGCAAAGTACCGCGGGGTACTCCACTTTTTTTTCTCAGCAAGTCTCATAACAAGCCTTCTCTTAGCCAGCTCAGTCTTACCGGAGCGCCTGCCTGCCGTTACAACAGCGAAGCGCTTCTGCTCACTCCACAGCCTTATCTGCTCGCGATGGTACCGTAAGGGATGCCATCTCTTGGATAAACTCCTCCGTATCATCAGCGCGGAGCTCGCCCTCAAGGGCGTCAAGACCCCAGGCCTGTCTTTGCCCTCTGACCACGACACTTAATATATCTCCTGCAAGCTTAGCGACCTTCAACTGCTCAAGGCCTTTATTAAGATCTCTCTTACAGAGACCGGCGACTAACTTCTTCTTAACCTTATCCCAGAGCCTGCGGTGCTCAGCGGTAATACCCTCCAGGGCCTCGAGAGGCGAGTCTCCCACGGGAGTCGACACATCCCCGGGAACCTTTGCAGATGCCTCCACACCATCATTGCCTTTGCTCACCGCTGCTCCTTCTGCCGCAACTCTCATCTCCTCAGCCGCAAAATCAGGGTCAAGATATATTTGGCCGGCAAGGTCTTCTGCCTCACTACTGCCGCTGGCCCGAACTATGCCTTTATACCCCTCGGCAGGAGATACCGCTTCAACGGTCTCAATAATCACCTTCTAAATCTCCTCAAGGCCATCGTGATCCGCGCATCTTCCAATGGGATAAAGGCTGATAAAGACGTGACCGCACTCAAGACAGCGCTCCGGCTCCCTTAAGAGGACCCTTTTTCTTCCAAGCTGATGATGTTTGAACCAATCCAGTCCGCCTGATGTCTTCATCTCTAAACCGGAAACGTCTCTCATAGATGCGACCTCCTGATGTTTTTTTTTGTTCTCTATACCCTATGGTGTTTTTTTTCTACCCCTTTGAACCTATCTACTTGTTCTAACTAAATAAATCGGTGTAAATTATTCTACCCTCACACTTTCTCCGCTAAATTAAAGACAAAAAAATGCCGCGCAGGTTATCACCTGTGCGGCTTCTTGTTTTAAATATAAAAAGGCCTGGTATGTGCTACAAAAGATATAATCTCAGAGTGCGAGGCAGGAAAAAAAAAACTCTACTTCTTCCTCTCCGAGGTAAGCCAATAATGGCCGTTATCTCTCTCAAAGAGCATGTCCTTCTCAAGTATATGCTCCACCCCTGCGGCAAAGCCATATATCTTAAACTCGTCAAGAACGTCTCCAAGAGACTGGTACTGCCTGATGGTCTTGTACTCACTCCAACTCACCGCACGCGGTTCCTCAGGGGTTGAAATAGATATCTTCCTTCGCCTTCTCCTGTGTCCTTGCGGATGCGACTTTTTCTTCTGATCTGTAGAGTATTTCATATGCCCTCCCAAGTGAAATCCTGTGACTCTTTGCGATTACCCTCATATGAGTGCTCCAGTAATGATACTCCATAAAAACAGCGCGCTCCCTCGGGGTGAGATCAGAGAGAGGCCATAAAAGGTCACGAAGGCCAAGACCCTCGCCGCTAAGCTTGTCATAAAAAATATCAGCGTCTATCTTAATCTTACCTGCCAAGGGCCGTCTCTCTAAAGTATAAGTGTATAAGTGATGTAAAAAGGTCAACAATACTCATAATGTGCTTGTCCATCACACACAAAACCAGAAAAACTAAGACTATTTAACTATTGATTGATTTAAAAGAAATGGACGGGTACGAAAGGACAGTATGCCTGTCCTTAAAAAACAACGGCAAAACAGCAAATTACACCTGTCTGAGATGATTTTCATCGTAGCAGTATCTAAGGCAAATTGTTATTACTTATTTATTCCACCTATTATGATATTTATTATACAGTATATTTATGTTCTTGTCAAGAACATATTTAAAATACCTCTCTTGTTTAAAAAATACAAACAAAGATGGACAGATCCTGTGCTGCCAAATAGAGTATGGGTGGCTGAGACAAAAATGTGTGAGTTACAGGGGGGGGGATTGACTCAGGTAGCGAATCTGAAGTGCAGTATATCACCGTCTTTTACAAGATAATCTTTTCCTTCTATACGAACAAGACCTTTTTCCCGGCAGCGCGCCTCGCCTTTCCAGGTGATAAAATCCTCGTATTTTATTACCTCGGCCTTGATAAAACCGCGCTCAAAATCACTGTGTATAACACCGGCCGCCTCGGGGGCTTTGGCGCCGTCTCTTACGGTCCAGGCCCTTACCTCCTGAACGCCTGCGGTAAAATAAGTAATAAGGCCAAGAAGGCTGTAAGACGCGCGTGCAAGGCGGTCAAGGCCGGACTCACTAAGGCCAAGGCCCTCAAGAAATTCGCTCCTCTCATCATCACTCAACTGAGAGAGCTCAGACTCAATGGAGCCGCACATGGCTACAAAACCGCCTCCAAGCCTCTCCGCTGCCTTGGAGACACTCTCTACGGCCTCACCGGCGCCCTCAAGGTCGTCCTCACCAATATTTGCAACATAAATTACGGGTTTTGCCGTTATAAGGCAAAGGTCCTTTACAAGAGGTGTACTCTCGGCATCAAGGACACTCCTTGCCGGGCGACCGTCTTCAAGGGCTTCTTTGAGTTTTTCATAAATTACCATGAGGCGTATGGCCTCTTTGTCACCTGATTTCGCAAGCTTGGATGTACGATGATGTCTCTTTGAGACAACATCAAGGTCCGCCAGCATGAGCTCTGTCTCAACCACGTCTATATCATCAAGAGGCGAGATCTTGCCTGCCACATGCACGACACCCGGGTCGTCAAAACACCGAACAACATGGGCTATCATATCAACCTCACGGATATTGCCTAAAAAGCGGTTGCCAAGGCCCTCGCCGCGGCTTGCGCCCTTTACAAGGCCGGCTATGTCCACGAACTCTACGGCTGTTGGCAGAATCCTCTCCGGTTTTACAATCTCCGCAAGGGCATCAAGCCTGCTGTCCCTTAAGACCACCATACCCACATTAGGGTCTATGGTGGTAAAGGGGTAGTTGGATGAGACGGCTCCTGCGGAGGTCATGGCATTAAAGATAGTGGATTTACCCACATTTGGAAGTCCTACTATACCGCAGTTAAAACCCATGAGAATTTAACCTCTATTTTTTCTGTTTAAGCTAATTACAGAGCGCCCCTACAGGACGATATACAGCATAAAAAAAAGAACTGGGGCGGTTCGATAACACCGCCCCAACTCAGTAAATCTTTTCGTTACAAGAGCTCCTGCCTTTGTCACAGGTCATTAAAGACTCTTTACATATACAACAAACAATACTCGCCTAAAAAATATGCTCCAAACAGAGCACCCGTCTTATTTAAACCAGAAGGGGCGCTATGATAAGGGAGACAACGCTCATGAGCTTGATAAGTATGTTCATGGAAGGCCCTGATGTATCCTTAAAGGGATCGCCTACAGTATCACCTACAACGGCCGCCTTATGCGCGTCAGACCCTTTGCCTCCGTGGCTGCCCTGCTCAATGAACTTCTTTGCGTTATCCCAGGCTCCGCCCGCATTTGCCATGAATATGGCAAGCAGCACACCCGTTACAGTGGCTCCTGCGAGCATCCCGCCAAGGGCGAAGGGGCCGAGGATGAAACCTACTACGATAGGCATTAATAAGGCAATAAGACCGGGAAGTATCATCTCCGTAAGCGCGGCCTTGGTGCTTATGTCTATGCATTTGGCAACATCGGGTTTGACGCCTTCTTTACCCTCAAGGAGGCCGGGAATATCCCTGAACTGCCTTCTTATCTCATTAACCATCTTAAAGGCAGCCTTACCAACGCTTGTCATGGTAAGGGCTCCTATGAGGAACGGCAGGGTGCCGCCGATAAAAAGACCTATAACCACCTTGGGGTCAGTGATAATAATATCAAAGCTGTGCCCCAGCTTCAGGGTTATTGCCTGACTGTAGGCCGCGAACATGGCAAGGGCTGTTAATGCCGCGGAACCAATTGCAAACCCCTTACCTATAGCCGCCGTGGTATTGCCAAGGGCATCAAGGCTATCGGTTATTTCCCTTACATCTTCGCCAAGGCCGCTCATCTCCGAGATGCCGCCGGCATTATCAGCTATGGGACCATAAGCATCAACACTCATGATTATACCTGTTGTTGCCAGCATGCCTACCGCGGCTATACCTATGCCGTAGAGCCCGGCAAAGTGGTTGGCTACGAATATGGCGATGCAGATCGCAACAAGGGGAAGCACCGTGCTCTCAAGGCCAACGGCAAGTCCGCTTATTATGTTAGTTGCAGCGCCGGTCTCACTGGCCTCCTCTATCCTGTGAACAGGCCGTGAAGAGGTATAGTACTCAGTAATAAGCCCAATGGCTATACCGCAGATGCAGCCCGCGAATACGGCAACATATACGGTTACGGCTACGTGCGAGACAAATGTGCTTAGAAAACCCAGGACAAGAAATACAGCCGTGGCTATAAAGGTAGAGTAACGCAGGGCCGAGGCCGGGTTGAACTGCTCAAGATACTTCAAAGCCCCTATGCCTATGACTGAGGCTATAAGGCCCACCATGGCAAGGATTAGAGGGTAAGACATAAGCGAGAGGCTGGTGCCCAGCTCTGCTGCTGCCGAACCTGCTATAACCGTAGCGCCAAGGGCAATGGTTGCGATAATGGAGCCAACATAGGACTCAAATATATCAGCTCCTAGCCCGGCAACATCTCCAACGTTATCTCCAACATTATCAGCGATAACACCGGGGTTACGAGGATCGTCCTCGGGGATACCGGCCTCAACCTTACCAACAAGGTCGGCGCCCACATCTGCGGTCTTGGTATATATGCCGCCGCCAACCCTTGCGAAAAGGGCTATGGAAGAAGCTCCCATGGCAAAACCGTTTATTACAGAGGATGTTTCGGGATACCCGAAAAAGTAGAAGAAAATACCGATACCTATAAGGCCGAGACTTGCAACCGATAAACCCATAACAGAGCCGCCGATAAACGCTACACTCAGGGCCTTACCGGGGTTTGGCTTGTACCTGTTAGCTGCCTCTGCGGTCCTTACATTTGCCTTTGTCGCGCCCTTCATGCCGAAGTAACCGGCAAGCATGGAGAAAAAGGCTCCGAAGAGATAGGCTACCGCTGTAGAGAAGCCGATAAAGATGGTAAGGGCTATGGCAGCGATGATAATGACGATAAAGAGTATCTTGTACTGCCTCTTCAGATAGACCATGGCGCCGTCATGAATCATGCCGGCTATCTCACGCATCTTTTCGTTACCCTCAGGCTGCCTGATAACTACAGAGTACATGATTCCTGCGAGGATGAGCCCCCCGAGTCCAAGTAGAGGAGCGAGAGTAGTGATAAATCCCATAGTTTTTTTAAACTCCTTTCCTGAATGGTTGTACAGACCAAAGGGGCTATTCTAAGAGAGCATAACCCATTAACCGGCTAATTAAAGGTATTCATCGCAGCTGTAATTCCCTCTCCGATAATGGTCTCTATGGAAGAGAGGGCTTCTTCAAGCATAAGATCAAGAGTTTGGTGTTCCTCATAGCTAAATGATCCAAGGACATGAGCCGTAAGGTCTCCCTGCTCCGGCCTGCCAATGCCTAAGCGGAGCCTTGGAAAATCAGAGCCCCCGAGAGACTCTATCACAGATGCAAGGCCGTTATGACCACCGCTTCCGCCTCCTGGTTTTATCCTTATAGTACCAAGGGGCAGCTCGCAATCGTCGAGTACAACGAGTACGGATGCAAGAGACAGTGAAAACTTGCGAGTAAAGGCCCCGACAGCCTTACCGCTGAGATTCATAAAGGACATTGGCTTTATAAGCGCCACGTCCTCGCCTTTAATGGTTCCCCTCCCCCAGAGGGCTCCGCATGCTCTTGAAGCGCACTTAATATCATACCGTCTGGCAAGCCGGTCAAGGAGCATGAATCCCACGTTGTGGCGAGTATTCACATATTCACTGCCGGGATTGCCCAGACCCGCTATAAGTAACAAGTATTCTTTCCTGTATCTATAATCTTTACTCCGCCAGAGCTCATGTGTAAGAACCACAGAACATGGACGGCCGACAACCAGGACCCTTCAGGATTATTCCTCCGAGGGCGTCTCTTCTTTTTCCTCAAAGCTCTTTGCCAGCTCCTCGGCTGCCTCTTCTTCGGTCTTGGTCTCTTCCTCTGCCGCAGGCGCCACTATGGATAAGACGGTAAGCTCCTCATCATCAGCAAGCCTAACGCCATCAGGAAGTTTGATATCTTTAATATGAATGGCATCACCGAGACCAAGTTCAGTTATGTCCACATCAAGGCTGTCCGGGATAGCTCTTGGCATACATTCCACGGTCATCTCCCTCACGCCGTGCTGAACAATACCGCCAAGCACCACCCCCTTGGCCTTTCCGGTGATATGCAAAGGAACCTCAACTGTAATAAGAGTACCGTAGATAACATGAATAAGGTCCACATGCTCTATGGTGTTGTGTACGGGATGACGAACGACCTCTTTGAACATGGCCGTCTTTTTATCCCCGCCCTCTATATCAAGGGTAACGATTACATTTGCTCCGGCAGAGAGATGAAGCACCCTCTCCAGCTCTTTCCTGTTAAGGCTAAGCGGCAGTGACTTCTCTATACCCGGTCCATAGAGCACAGCCGGGGTTCTCCCTTCTCTTCTAAGACTTCTGGCCACGGCTCTGCCTGTAACACTTCTTATGCCTGCCGGCAGGCTTATCTCTTCCATTAACCTTCCTCCGTAAATATCATTTTAAGTAAGATTGCAAAAAACTTTGCTCTTTAAAAAACCGCTCTACAGTATTAGACAAAGAGGGAACTTACCGAGTCCCCGCTATGTATTCTCTTTATGGCCTCGGCAAGAAGCGGACCTATGGAGACAACCTTTATCTTGCCGCAGGCGCTGCCTTTCTCACCAAGGGGTATGGTATTGGTTACTACAAGTTCTTTTATGGGCGAGTCCTCAATGCGGCTTATAGCCGGCCCTGATAACACGGGATGGGTACAGCAGGCATATACCTCGTCAGCGCCAAAGCCCTTGAGGGCAATAGCGGCCTGAGTAATGGTACCTGCCGTATCTATCATATCGTCAAGGAGTATGGCGGTCTTGCCGCTCACATCACCTACAACATGCATGACCTCGGAGACATTTGGAGCGGAGCGCCTCTTATCAATAATAGCTATGCTGGCACCGAGCCTTTTGGCAAAAGCGCGGGTTCTCTCAACGCCTCCTGCATCAGGAGAGACAATGACAACATTATCATCAAAGCGATCTTTGATATGGTCAAGCAGCACGGGGGTAGCAAAGAGGTTATCCACAGGAATATCAAAAAAGCCCTGAATCTGACCGGCGTGAAGGTCCATGCATACAACACGCGTAGCGCCGGCAGTGGCGATAAGGTCGGCAACCAGCTTTGCCGTAATAGGCGTTCTTGGGGCTACTTTTCTGTCTTGCCTTGCATAACCATAATAAGGGATTACGGCTGTAATGGACTGCGCAGAGGCCCTTTTGAGGGCATCGAGCATAATAAGGAGCTCCATGAGGTTATGGTTGCCCGGAGTGGAAGTGGATTGCACCACATAGACCTCAAGGCTTCTAACGCTCTCTTTAATGTCTACGCAAATTTCGCCGTCGCTAAAACTCTTCACCTCTGCCTGGCCAAGCTCTATACCAAGGTGAGTGGCAATCTCTACCGAGAGAGACCTGTTGGAGTTTCCGGAAAATAATCTAATGTTCTTCATCTTTGGCAGACCCTGTACGAAAATTTTATTTTAATCACAATGGCTGGGGCGGGAGGATTCGAACCTCCGATTGCGGGGATCAAAACCCCGTGCCTTGCCGCTTGGCCACGCCCCAAATGTAGACCATCGGTAAGCCGCAAGAATAAAAATAATTATCTACGGAACAATTTTAATATAGATACAGGATCAATGTCTCAGTATCAAATAACGCAAGGGTTTTGAAGATAGGCCCCTAACACCGCTGCTGCCGCATGTAAGCAATTGCCCCTACACTCACCCCGCGTACCAGCACGTAAAACCGGTCAAATCTTAATTGCCGCCACGCACCTTAAAGCCCCCTTGCGAGGAAGATGGAAAAATCTCTATGAGCGTATCTCGCCTTCAATAGAGTAAAGGCTTTATCGGCCTCATCTTCTTCGGTAAAGAGACCAAATACCGTAGGTCCGCTCCCTGACATGAGCGCAACATGAGCGCCGGATTCCAGAAGAGCCCTCTTAAGAGCCAATATCTCCGGAAACTTGCCGCACGTAACGTCCTCAAGATCATTCTTAAGTTTGTCAACAAGGCCTTTCGTACTATCAAAAAACCTATCTGAATTAACTAAGATATTCTTTTCGCCTTTGTTTGTCAAGCTCAAATTCTCGTAAACCCACCTGGTGGAGACGGCAAAACCGGGATTTATCAGAACATAATAAAATGACGGCACCTTCACCGCCTTTAAGACCTCACCCCTCCCACTTGCTATAGCCGAACCCTTAAAAATAAAAAAAGGAACATCAGACCCAAGTGTAGCGCCAAGCTCCACAAGGGTTTGCCGGCCAAGGTTAGTGCCGAAAAGTTCATCAAGGGCTAAAAGCACCCCGGCACAATCAGAGCTCCCGCCGCCAAGCCCTGCGCCAATGGGTATTACCTTTTTCAGACCTATACGCAGAGATGTGCCCTGAAGCCCTGTTCTCTTTAAAAAAAGCTCCGCCGCTTGATAGGCCAGATTACGATTATCAGAGGGTAAAAGCGCGGAATCAGACTCAAGGACTATACCGCCGCCTCCAAGACCTGAAGTAGAGACAGTAAGCTCATCGTAGAGAGATATAGACTGAAATACAGAGTATATATTGTGGTAATTATCCGGTCTTTTCTCAAGGATACGGAGAAAAAGATTTACCTTTGCCGGGCACTGGATTTTAATCTCGGTTAAGGCTTTAGAAAGGGTAGGCTTAGTCATCAAGTGAGGCTCGTCTCGTTAAAAATGCCCCACCTTGGTTGGAGCTATCTTACATACCTCATTAAGCTCCGCCAGGATGATTGATTCATGATAATCATTCATGGCTACAAGAAACTCCAATGACTCCACTCTGGAGCCGGGCACGGCTAGGGCTGCAGCTCCCAGGTGTTTTTTGATAATCACCTCTGCCTGAGGACAGGCGTTTATAATATCCCTTACTATCATCTTCCCGTTGATTACACCCTCATCGGAAAGCCTTCTTCCGTGACTATGGTCATCGGCCATAAGACACCCCCAGTTTTATGCTAAAACAATACCGTGGCAATATCCATAACCCAGTCCGTAAGTGGGCCGGGATACATGCCAAGGAAAATTATTGAAATATTCAGAATATATAAGACCACGCGCGTGGCACCGTCAATATGTATGGGTTCATTATTAACAGGGTACCTGAGATACATGCTCTTAATGACAAGGAGGTAGTAATACATGGCTACTATGGCCATTACAACGCCTATAACGGCAAGAACAAGCAGGCCGCTCTGCACGGCGGCGGCGATGAGGTAGAACTTTGCGATAAAACCCCCGAGCGGCGGTATGCCGGCCATGGAGAGAAGTGAGATAAAGAGCGTAGCCGCAAGCAGGGGCGAACGCTGCGATAGCCCCGTGTAAGCGCTGATGAGATAAGACTTCTCGTTATTATATACGATTACAATGGATACGAATGCGGCAAGTATAGATAGTGAGTAGACCACGAGATAAAACATCACGGCACCGGCTCCAAGGGAGCTCGCAGAGGCTACGGCCATGAGGAGATAACCTGCAGAGCCTATACCGCCGTAAGCGATAAGCCTCTTAATATCCTTTTGCGGCATGGCCGCGAGGTTACCGAATATTAACGTGGCCCCGGAGATAACCGCCACAAAGATCATCCACTCCGTCTTCACCGAGCCAAGAGCGGTAAATAATATCCTCATGAGGATTACAAAACCTGCGGCCTTGGACCCTGCGGCAAGAAAAGCGGCTACGGGAGTAGGCGCGCCCTGATACACATCAGGGGCCCAGACGTGAAATGGCAGAGCTGATATCTTAAAGGTAATGCCTATAACCACAAGGCCGATACCAATAAGCAGAAAGGCGTTGCTCGCAGAACCGGCCTCTACGACAGCTGCCACCTCGGTAAAACCCGTTGCACCGGTAGCGCCGTATATAAAACTAATGCCATAGAGCAGAAAACCCGAAGAGAGAGCGCCTGTAATAAGATACTTAAGCCCTGACTCAACACCATCGCTGGTCTCCTTCCTGAAGGCCACGAGCACGTACTGAGTAACGGCAACAAACTCCAGCGCAACGTAAAAGCTGACAAAATCAGAGCTTGAGGCAATGAACATGAAACCTACGGTAGCGAAAAGCAGCAGCGCGTAGAACTCCGCCTTCCACTGTGATAACTCACGCTCGTATTTTATGGTAGTAAAGAGCACGAACATCAGTACTATAAGGAATAAGCCCTTAAAAAAAACAGAGACATTGTCCTGGATAAACATGCCGAAAAGCGCTGTACCGGTACCGGGCAGAAAAAGACTCGCGCCTGAGACAAGAGCGGTAAGGATACCTACTATACCAAATGTCTTCCTTGACCCGTTTGAGGCCGCCTTGGGGATAAAAAAGCCTACGACAAGGAAGGCAAGGGCCATTGCCAGCAGTATGAACTCGGGTATGAGTCTTTGTAAGTGCATTTCCATTTAAAAAAACCTTTCTAACGTGTACAGAATATCCGCGGCTCGCGGCGCTAAACTCAACTTGGCGGTAAGACAGGTATGCGTGCAAGCAATGTGTCTACACCGCTGTTTATAATATCAAGAAGAATGGATGGGTAAAAACCAACTATAAAGAGAACAGCTATGAGTATAATAAAAGGAAACTTCTCAACAAATCCGTTAGCGTCCTTTATGCCCTCCCACCTCTCCATGGCCTCGCAGAAGAATACGCTCTTTATGGCTCTCAGCATATACGTGGCCGTAACGATAATCATAAAGACAGATATTACAACCTGTACGGGATAATCCTTAAAGGCGCCGACAAATATCATAACCTCGGCCACAAAGTTGGCAAGCCCGGGCAGACCGCTTGAGGCAAAGGCCATCACCGCAAAGGCTATGGCCACAAAAGGCAGCTTACCGGCCAGCCCCCTTAGATCATACATCATCCTTGTATGGGTCTGATCATAAATAAAGCCGATTAGCGAGAAGGCAAGGGCCGTCATTATGCCGTGAGCGAACATGAGCAGAACGGCTCCGTTCACTCCAATATGATTCAGGGTCGCAAACCCCAGAAGCACATACCCCATATGACTCGATGAGGAGTAACCAACCATAAACTTCATGTCTTTTCGGGCCATGGCAACCATACCGCCGTAGAATATGTTTATAAGGCAGAGTATGGCAACAACAGGCATCCAGAAGGCCGCGCCCTCGGGCAGAAGTCCCATTCCAACGCGCAGTATTCCATAAGCGCCTATCTTCATCAAGACCCCGGCATGAAGCATACTTACGGCCGAGGGCGCGGCGGCATGGCCGATAGGGGACCATGAATGGAATGGAGCAAGAGGCACGAGTACACCAAAACCTATGAGCAGGGGCAGGAATACCTTTATCTGATAACCCCGTGCAAGGGTAACCTGGCTGAGCTGAACCATATCAAAGGTATAATGGCCGGTCTGAGCGCCTGCCACAAAATATATGGAGAGAATACCGAGCATGGCAAAAACAGCGCCAAGGCTGAGGTACAGCGTAAGCTTCATTGTTGCGTATTCGCGGTTCGCGCTGCCCCATATACCTATGAGCGGGTACATGGGTATAACGGCCAGCTCGTAGAAAAAGTAAAAACAGAGCAGATCCAGAGAAGTAAAGACCCCGAAGACGCCGGCAACAAGGAGGAGCAGAAAGATATAATGCTCTTTAACCCTGTGGGTTATGCCCTTCCATGATACGAATACAGCCGTGAATATTACAATGGACGTCAATAGAACCATGGCTATACTTATCCCGTCAACACCGACGTGATAGTTAATACCCATTGATTTTACCCAGGGAATATTCTCCTCAAACTGATAACCTCCCTTGGCCATATCATAGGCAAAGAGCAAGTATAAGGAGAGGGCAAGGGGGATGGATGTGGCCACCACCGCTATGCCGTGAATCAATCCGTGGTCCTTATCATTTACAAAGATAAGGATTATTACGGCTATGAGAGGCGCGAGTATTATCGCCGATATTATAGGAAAGCCTTCCACGTTGTTTTACCTTTTTTCCTTCGTTGAAGTTCCCTCTCCGCAGCAATGGACGGAGAGACCTTTACCATCAGGTTAGAGCGTATACTATAATAAGAACTACTACGCCCGTTACCATAAAGAAGGTGTAGTGCTGAACACCACCCGTAATCGTAGAGCGCAGGAAGAGACCTGCGTGCCTGATAAGATAAGCAGGGCCGTTTATACAGAAGTGAATGATTATATTCACCTCTATAAAGGTTGATATCCGCGCCACCTGGTTATAAATTTTGGCAACAATGAAGTTATCGTAAAAATGGTCTATATAGAACCTGTTCTCAAGGAGGCGATAGGGGCCCCTGAAACGCTTGTACATCTTATCCGGGTCAATAGTCCCCGTGTAATAGGTGAGAAAGCCTATTATGATACCTGCAAAGACCACTATGGTGGAGCTTATTGCCACTGTCATATTAAATCCGTGCTCTGCGCCATGCTCGGCGCCGTGCAGCCCGAGGAAAGAACCAAAGTTGGGGTGCAGACTTGGTATGCCGACAAGGCCGACAAAGACGGCAAATACAGCCAGAATAATAAGAGGTATTGTCATGGAAGGCGGGGATTCATGTGGGCTTCCGTGATACCGTTTCTTGCCGAAGAAAGTAACGAGTATAAGTTTTGTCATGAAGATGCCTGTTATAAAAGCCGTTAAGACGCCGGCTCCGTAAAGCACCATATCTCCATTGGCAAAGGCCGCGCTCAGTATCTCATCCTTACTCCAGAACCCGCTGAAGGGGAAGACTCCCATCATGGCGAGACTGCCGAGTATAAAAGTGGTTGCCGTTATCTTAAGCTTTGGCGAGAGCGCTCCCATGTGCCAGATATCATTGGTATGGCAGGCATGAATAACACTGCCGGCACAGAGAAAGAGCAGGGCCTTGAAGAAGGCATGGGTCATGAGGTAAAACATACCCGCCGTGGCGCTGCCCACGCCTACGCTCATAACCATATAACCGAGAGAGCTGAGCGTGGAGAAGGCTATTACCCTTTTAATGTCCGACTGGCCAAGGGCCAAGAGAGCCGCTCCAAGGGCGGTTATGGCACCGGTGTAGGCTATTACCGTAGTAGCGGCAGGCGGCGCCGCGTAGAGCAGAAAAGATATTCTCGCCAGCATGTAAACACCGGCTGCAACCATGGTGGCGGCATGAATAAGTGCGGATACAGGCGTTGGGCCTTCCATAGCATCGGGGAGCCAGACATGGAGAGGAAACTGCGCTGATTTACCCACTGCGCCGCAAAAGAGCAGTAGCGAGCCAAGAAGCATGGTATTGGGCGAGAGATGCCCGGCATGAACCTGATGCGCTATCTCAAGAAAATTAAAGGTGCCTGAGGCGTAGAATATAACGCAGATGCCAAGAGCAAAACCAAAGTCGCCTATCCTGTTAACAAGAAAGGCTTTCTTTGCGGCGTCGCTTGCCGCGGGTTTCTCAAAATAAAAACCAATAAGCAGATAGGAGCTGAGACCAACGAGCTCCCAGAAGATATAAATCATTATAAGGTTATTCGCCAGAACAATGCCGAGCATGGAAAATATAAATAAGGAGAGGCAGGCGAAAAACCTGGAATATCCGGGGTCATCGTGCATATAACCACGGGAGTAGATATGAATGAGTGTGCCCACAAAGGTAACGATAAAGAGCATGAGAACGCTGAGCGGGTCAATCAGGTACCCTATCTCCACCAACATTCCCGGCACCCCTATCCACCGGAAGGAGCCCTCAAGGTGTTCAGTATGCGGCGCGCCTACAAACCTCAGAAAAATAGGCAGTACTATAAAAAAGCAGGCCAGGACCGCACCAATGGAGATATAGGAGCTCAAGTCCTTGTGACGCCTTGTCACAAGGGTTATAAGGACAGCGGAAAATAGCGGTAGAATAAGCAGCGCCCAGATATACATCAGTACCTCAGTTTATTAAGTTCATCCACATAAACGGTCTTTCTTCGCCGATACACGGCAACGAGAATAGCGAGACCAATGGCCACCTCGGCAGCTGCTATCGTTATATTGAAGATAACAATAATAGTGCCCGAGAGTGAGTGCAAATAATATGAGAATGCCGCAAGGCTTATATTAACGGAGTTAAAGATAAGCTCCATTGACATAAGCATTATTATGATATTGCGTCTAATCAGCACACCGGCAACACCGATGGAGAAGAGAAGAAAACTAAGTATGAGGTAATGCGTTAAAGTAACCATCTTTTTTTCAACCTTATTGTAAGTCTCTTATGACTTGCTGCCCTTCTCGTTCATAACCAATACTATGGCACCCACAAGGGCTATAAGCAGTAAGAAGGATACCACCTCAAATGGGAATATATACTTTGTAAAGAGGGCTCGCCCCACCACCTCTACGTTCTTTGCAAGCACTTCTTCGGAGAACCCGCCCTGAGGTACAGTTATTGTGCCTCGAGAGGCTATGTACGCAAGCACCACAAAGAGGGCGACTACGGCGCCAACAGCGGCAAAGGCATGACTGTGCATATACTCCACAACAGTCTCTCTACCTATATCAAGGACAAGAACGGTAAATAGGAATAAAACCATAACAGCGCCGACATAGACAAAGACCTGCGTTGCCGCAAGAAATGGCGCGCGGAGCAGCACAAAGATAGCCGCCACCTGAAGCAGGCATACTATGAGAAATAAGGCGCTATGCACGGGGTTACGAGAGACAACCACCGATACCGCCGCTACTACGGCTATTACAGCGAATATATAGAAAAAGATCTGTTCCATTATCCTCTATGAATTACTTTATTTAGTATCTGCGCCCTCTGCCACG
The DNA here is from genome assembly GCA_024275045.1 of Deltaproteobacteria bacterium. Taxonomy (GTDB): domain Bacteria; phylum Desulfobacterota; class GWC2-55-46; order GWC2-55-46; family JADFVP01; genus JAJRZX01. The sequence continues at coordinate 6,548 of JAJRZX010000155.1, read as the reverse complement.
GGACACCGGATAAAATCATTCTCAGGCTTTTGCTGCGCGGCCTTTGCCGTGCCCACCTTTTACTCCCTTATCACAAGACCGGAAAGGTGCGGGGCCTACCAACGCATCTTCTTCATCTTTCCAAGGTTGGCCACGATCTTTATGCCGTCTTTGCTTCTAACAAACTTTGCCTTGGCAATACCGCCGCCATGAACCTGTTCTGGTACGGATTCAGGGAGAAGCAGCTCTCTTTTCTCAAATTTAGTGCGGCTGATATCAGTAGTTGAGAGCTCATACTCTCTGCTAAGCCTTACGGCGCGTGTGGGGCATGCGTCCTCGCAGTAACCGCAAAAAAGACACCTTACAAGGTCAACCTTCCAGACCTTTGCCACCCTGTCGGTTATACCTATGCCTGTATCATCCTCCATGGGTATAACGGTAATGCAATCCGTTGGACAGGCCTTGGAGCATAACTCGCAGGCCACGCAGAGCTCCTTGCCCTCAGAGGTCATATTAAGGGTATGACGCCCCCTGAACCTCTGGTAAGGTATCCACTTCTCCTCATCAGGATACCTTATGGTAATGCTCTTTGAGAAAAGGTAACCCAGGGTAACGTGCATGCCCTTTATAAAATCGAGAAAGAGAGCGCTCTTTACAAAATCCTTTATTCTCTTTCCCACGCCGCAGCTGCAATTCATTAAACTACACCTCAAGAATAAATCCGAACCGCTATATTCTCATGAACCCCGTAATGAGGATATTTACAAGAGATATTGGTATTAATATCTTCCAGCCTATATTCATGAGCTGGTCGTACCTGTACCTTGGCAGAGTAAAACGTACCCACATGAACATATATATAAAGACCGATACCTTTATTACAAACCAGAAGAGCCATATAAAGGCTATAGGTACAAAGGGTATAGTGTAGTCTATGGGCGGGTTCCAGCCGCCGAAAAAGAGTACCACCGCAAGTACGGATACGGTTACAAGTGCTATGTACTCGGCAAGCATGAAAAACGAGAACTTCATGCCACTGTACTCAGTATGGAAACCCGCTGCAAGAGTACCCTCGTCCTCTGCAAGGTCAAAGGGTATGCGGTTTATCTCAGCCGAACCTGCGATTATGAAGATAAAGAACCACACAGGTCCAACAGGGAGATAGAAGAAGTTCCAGTTCCAGAAACCTCCGCCCTGCGTATTCACTATATCAACGAGGCTGAGGGAATTTGACATCATCACAACACCCACAGCGGCAAAACTCAGCGCCACCTCGTAGCTTATCATCTGCGCCGCGCTTCTCATGCCGCCAAGAAGTGCGTACTTGCTGTTTGAGGCCCAGCCGCCAAAAATTATACCGTATATACCCAGCCCGCCCATGGCAAGTATGTACAGAAGCCCCACGTTCATATCCGTTACATAGAGGTTCATCTCTTGGTCAATAAAGGGTACTGTCCAGGTACCACCAACGGGTATGGCCACAAAGACGGCAAAGGCAGGTATCATCGCTATAAGAGGAGCGAGTTTGAAGATAAGCTTATCGGCCTTCTCCGGGACTATGTCTTCTTTAAAGAGGAGTTTTACCGTATCGGCCATGGGCTGCATGATTCCATGGGGGCCTACCCTGAAAGGACCCAGTCTGGCGTGAATATGACCGGCAACCTTTCTCTCAATCCACGTAAGCGGCATGGGCAGGGAAAAGAGTATCATCGTAAGAAGACCTACTTTTACCACCATGATTATTATCGTTATAATAAGAGCTAAATCTATCATAATCTCTCGCCCTAAAAATTAACGGCCTTAACCTCTTGCTCTACTCCGCTGCAGACTCCAACCGGTAAAAAAACCTGGGTCCTTTACCGGCCCGTTACTAATTAAACCTCTTCCTGCCCCACATGTAGTTTATCATCTCCATGTACCGAGAGTTCATGCCGCGCACAATGGCGTGTATGGTAAAGACAATGTTCTTCATCAGCTTATATACAATCCAGGGATGCCCCTCGATGATGGACTCAAAATCTTTTCTGTTTATTACATATACCTTAAGGTCGGCTATAGCCACAATGGTGGAGGTATGGGGTCTGCCGTCAAGGAAACTCATCTCCCCGAATATCTCCCCTTCCCTCATGATTGTCAGCGTAAAAAGCTCTCCGTCAGGGGCGGTCTTACAGGCCTTAACCTCACCGCTCTGTATTATATATATGCATTGACCATCCTCGGATTCCTTGAATATGGTGTCTCCGAGGTTATAACTGGCTTTTTGCGTAACACCGGCCACAACCTTTACCTCATCATCAGTCAAGTCGGCGAAAAACTGCTGCTCTCTTAGAAGTTCAGGGTCTATCATAGTACACCTCCGGCCCCTGCAAAGAGGCTTCTTTTAGAATCCGCACACTAAACGCGACTCTATGGACCACGTCACCCACACACCCCGGGTTTACAGCGTCGGCCAATACCTTACAACATGGCTTTATTTAATGCTTGGCTCCATCATGCCCCCCGGACTCCAAGGGGTCAAGACTTTTTTACCTTAACTACGGGTAGAGAGACCCCTGTCGTGAAAAATCTTTCAACAGAGACCCCGGGAAAAAACTCCGGTATATATACAACACCATCTCTCATGCCTTTTCTAAGTCTAACGGGCAGGGTCACCTCATAATCATTACCCTGCACTCTGGCCTCTTCGCCGCTTGAGAGCCCAAGGGCCGAAGCATCGGCCTCGCTTAACTCAAGAGCAGCGCCTTTTTGCAGGCCCGTAAGAGTTGGTGAGCTGTGTGAGAGACGACCTGAGTGAAAGAGAGTATTTCCCGTTATAAGATAAAACTCTCCCTCGCCCCTCTGCTCTGCTGCCGGTGCGCACGAAGTCATGGCGACGGGAGTAAAGCCGCCCTCTGAGGCTCCGGCAAGGGCTTCTCTATTATCAAGTTTATTAAGTTTATTCTTTCTGTTATTAAACTCAAGGCTTACACCTGCGTAAGCAGGGGCTTCTTTTCTTATCTCATTAAAGACCTGCATAGAATTGGTCTTTGTGCAAACCCCTGTGGTGGAAGAGAGCACACCTGAGACAGAGGCTATTATGGCAAGGTAGGCACGCGCGTCACCGGGAGGTGCCTTAAGGCGCCTCATGGCCTGAACCCTGCCCTCCTGGTTCGTAAACGTACCGTCCTTCTCAGCAGGGAAGGCACCCGGCAGTACGCAGTCAGCCATGGCAGCGGTATCTGTGAGGAATGTATCCTGAACAAGAATAAAGCTTAGTTTTGATAAAGCATCAAAGGCTGAGACCCCGGAGGGGTTCTCACCAACAGGGTCTTCGCCGATTACATACATTGCGTCAATGCCACCTGCGGCTGCCGCCTCTATCATTTCCTTTGTACCAAGCCCCCTCTTAGAGGCCGTTCTGTAACCCGGAGCAAGGCCCGGCAATACTCCCATCTCCCAGGCGCCCCTCTGATTGGCCCTGTCAAGTATGGGTAGAATAAGAACCTCTTTACCAAGAGCTTTAAGAACATCAGACAAAAGTCCAAGCGCGAGTATACCGCAAGACTGCCTGAGTAAATCAGTACCAGCCGTTAAAGCCACGGTGGCGGATGTTTCAAACCTCTTTGTAATCGCGGCAAGCTCATCACTTGAAACTCCGGCCTCGCCAAGCAGCACATCCGCCGAGAGGCCTTCAAATCTCTCTACCCCGGCAAACCCTTGAAGTTTGTCCTTCTTGGACTCGTACAGAGAGAGGGCCGCTGCCTTCATAAGGGCGCCAAGGCCGCCTGGAAGATGCCTGATGGAGAGCCCCGCCGATGAATCGAGCTTCATATCACGAACAGAGGCCACTATTATCCTCGTACCGCGCTCCGCGCTTATGCGGCGCGCTATATAATCTACAATGGGGTTCTCATCAGAGAGCTGGGTCCCTGCCACAAAGAGCGTATCAGCCTCTGCCGCATCAAAGACACTAAGGCCGCCGCTGGTCATGGCCGAGGCCGCGATATAGTTCTCAACCACAACGGGGTCCCACCTTGTAGATGAATCTATATTGGGACTTCCAAGGGTTGAACGCATGAGTTTCTGAAAAGAATAGAGTTCCTCATTCGTCAGTACAGGCGAGGCCAGCCCGCCTATTCTCTCGCCCTCTATGCCTGATAATTTTTCACTGATAAAGTCCAGGGCCTCACTCCAGGTGGCTGGCTCCAGTTTGCCGAATTTTTTCACAAGCGGGGTCGTGAGACGCCGGGGGTCATTGATAAAATCAAAACCAAACCTGCCGCGGGCGCAGAGGGTCTCGCTGTTAATTCCCACACCAATCTGGGCTCTTGCCCGAAGGGCCTCGCCGTCACGCTCCTCAACTACCATCCTGCAGCCCGTGGCGCAGTACGGGCAGATCGTGTCCGTACCTTTAAGGTCCCAGGGCCTTGACTTATATCTGTATGGCAGGCGCATGAAACATCCCACCGGACATACCTCAATGCAGTTGCCGCAGTGGTCGCAGTCAAGACGGCTCCTTAAAAAACTTGTCTCCTCCTGCTCATGGCCTCGGCCAAGTGAGGCCAGGACGTTGCGGCCAACAACCTCGTCGCAGACCCTTACGCAGCGCAGGCACTGCACGCAGCGGTTGGAGTTCTTAACTATTACGGGGCTGAGAATATAGTCTTTCTCATGAAACCTGTGCTTGCTCTCTGCGTACCTGCCCTCTACAGGACCGTGCTTATAGACCATGTCCTGCAACTCGCACTCGCCGCCCTTATCGCATACAGGGCAGTCAAGGGCATGGTTGGAGAGAAAAAACTCAAGCACTCCCTGCCTTGCCTTAAGTATCTGAGGGGTCTCGGTCTGTATGCTCATGCCGTCCATAACAGGGGTTATGCACGAGGGCTGGAGCTTTTTCTGCCCCTCTATCTCTACAAGACACATCCTGCACGAGCCAACGCCCATAAGATCCGCCTGATAACAGAAAGTGGGTATCTCCACGCCTGCGTCTCTGGCGGCATCAAGTATAAGGGTGCCGTCTTTTACGGAGCTTGTCTTGCCGTTTATAATTACCGTAGCCATTCTATTCTATTTATCTCCAGTATCTACAAGCGCGCACTTAAGCCGTACAGCCTTTATGCGCAGCATGATTCAAAAACTCATCCCTGAAGTGCGTAATAGCCCCACGAAGCGCCATAACAGCGCCGTCGCCAAGAGGACAGAAGGTTCTGCCGAAGATATTGCCGCAGAGCTCCTCCAGTAAGTCTATATCACCGGGTCTTCCACGGTCTTCTTCCAAACGCTTAAGTATCTTGGTAATCCATATCGTGCCCTCGCGGCATGGCGTGCATTTACCGCAGGACTCGTGGCTGAAAAATCGATTTGTTATATAAGCAACCTTCACCATGCAGGTGCCCTCTTCCATGACTATAACCGCGCCTGAGCCAAGCATGGTGCCTTTTGCGCCCATAGCCTCAAAGTCCATAGTTGTGTCAAGGTCCTCAGGTACTAAGAGGGGAGCGCTTACGCCTCCGGGTATTACTGCCTTCAGGGGTTTATCGCTTCTCATGCCTCCGCAGTGCTCGTAGATAAGCTCGCGCAGGGTCGTGCCCATGGGCAGCTCATATAACCCGGGTTTTTTCACATGACCGCTTACGCCGAATATCTTGGGCCCGGGGCTCTTTTCCGTGCCTGTGGACTTAAACCACTCCACACCTTTTTCTATAATAGCTGGCACGCATGCAAGGGTCTCAACGTTGTTAATAACCGTGGGCTTGCCGTAAAGACCTGCAAGGGCCGGAAAAGGCGGTTTTTTACGTGGCTGGCCGCGCCCGCCCTCAAGGGATTCAAGCAGAGCCGTCTCCTCGCCGCAGATATAGGCTCCCGCGCCGCGGTGAACGTACATATCAAGGGAAAACTCAGAACCAAAGATGTTCTTACCCAGATACCCCTCTCTATAGGCCTCGTCAATGGCCGCCTCAAGGCGCTTGGCTCCAAACTCGAACTCGCCGCGTATATAAATATAACCCACGGCCGCGCCTATGGCGTAACTTGTTATCATCATGCCCTCAAGAAGCAGATGGGGGTCGTTATCCATAATAGCCCTGTCCTTAAAGGTCCCGGGCTCGCCCTCATCGGCGTTGCAGCAGAGGTATTTATCAAGCGTTGGGTCTTTTGGGATAAAGCTCCACTTCAGACCCGTGGGAAATCCCGCGCCGCCGCGCCCGCGAATGCCCGAGTCTTTCACGCGTTGTATAATATCATCAGGGCCAAGCTTCAGGGCCTCGCGCACAGCATTATAGCCGCCATTTTTAATATATGACTCTATCTTATGAGACTCTGGTTTATCTATATTTTTAAGTAGAATCTTTTCCAAAAGGTCTTATCCTTTATTCAAAACCCTTTAATATTGCATCTACCTTATCAGGCGTAAGGTTCTCGTAATAATTATCATTTATCTGCATCATGGGGGCCGTGCCGCAAGACCAAAGACACTCTGCCGTAGAGAGAGTGAACTTATTATCAGGCGTAGTGTCGCCTGTCTTTATACCAAGAGTATCCTCTATATGAGCTATGACACGTTCAGCCTCAAGCAGGGCGCAGGAGAT
>JAJRZX010000154.1 GCA_024275045.1 Deltaproteobacteria bacterium | reverse complement strand
TCCACGAGCTTTGATATAATATTTTTCTGGGTAGCGCGCATGATAATGATGGGACTGAAATTCATGGACAACGTGCCTTTCCGCGATGTGTACATCCATGCCCTTATACGGGACTCCCAGGGGCAGAAGATGAGCAAAAGCAAGGGCAACGTCATTGACCCCCTTGTAATGATAGAAGAATTCGGCACCGATGCCTTCAGGTTTACATTGGCCGTTCTGGCGGCGCAGGGCCGAGATATAAAACTCGCCCCTGAACGCATAGAGGGTTACAGAAACTTCTGTAATAAACTCTGGAACCTTACGCGTTTTACACTGCTGAACATTGACGGCCCTGTCGCGCCCCTTACCCAAGATACCCCTTTAAGCGGAGCCGATAAATGGATACTCACGCGCCTCTCGGCAACAATTACGGGAGTTACAGAGGCCCTTGAGACCTATCGATTTGACGAGGCAGCGCGCCTCTTGTATGGTTTTGTCTGGCACGAGCTATGCGACTGGTACGTGGAGCTGTCAAAAAAAGACCTCCACGGCGAGGACGAAGAGGGGCGAAAAGAGACCTGCCTCACGGTGCTCACATCAGTGCTGAGAGATACGGTAAAACTCCTGCACCCATTCATGCCCTTTATAACAGAGGAGATTCACTCCTTCTTACCCGGCGAATCAGGTTCGCTCCTTGCGGAGACCTATCCCGAGGCCGGTAAAAGGTTTGACGAAGAGGCCCGCGGCATGGAACTCGTCATGGAGCTAATAAAGGCCGTAAGAAATATCAAGACAGACATGAACGTAAAGATCAAGACACCGGTCCCTGTGTACTGCTTCTCAAAAGACAAATCATCACGCGAGCACCTCTTAAAGGGCCTTACCTACATTGAGAACCTTGCCGGGGTTAAAGAGCTTATCGTAAAGGAGTCAGGCTCCGCACCTGCGGACTCTGTCTCCGCAAGAGCCGGCGAGGGTACTGCCCTTGTGGAGATATTCGTGCCCATGGAAGGTCTTGTTGACGTGGAGGTAGAGAGCCGCAGACTTGGCAAGGCCCTTGAAAAGGTAAATAAAGAGTACGAATCCTTAAAGAAAAAACTCTCCAATAAGGCCTTCCTTGATAAAGCCCCGGAGGAGATAGTAACAAAAGAAAAAGCAAAACTTCAGACGCTCCTTGAAAAAAAGGCAAGCATAGAGGCGGGCCTCAGCCGCCTTAGTTCCAAAAAGAACTGAGATTGCCCGCAGCAGGCTAAGATTAAGAACAAAATTACATCCCCTCCCCCTTTGAGTGTGTGTGGGGGGGGTAATACGAGGTTATCCCCCCGCAATGACTCAGATAAAAACAGAGGCCGCAGCAGCATCACAAGAGAGGGCAGTTACAACAAGGCTCCGTAAGGATGGAGCGCTCCTCATAAAGGCCGCCCTTGCCGAAGACCTTGGGAAAAAAGGCGATATCACCACCGCTGCCACCGTGCCTTTAAAGAAAAAAGGGGTCTGCCGCATTATCGCCAAAGAAGACCTTGTGGTCGCAGGTCTATTTCTTGTTGAAGAAGTTTTTACTCAGCTTCACAAGGTGATAAAGTTTAAAGCCCTGACAGAAGACGGTGTAAGGGTTAAACAAGGCAGCACCATCGCCGCTGTAAGCGGCCCTCTCGCACCAATGCTCACAGGTGAGCGCGTAGCCCTTAACCTCCTTGGACACCTCTCGGGCATCGCCACCCTCACGGCGGCCTTTGTAAAAAAGGCCCATGGTGTGGATATACTGGATACACGAAAGACTACGCCCCTGCTCAGGGCCTTTGAGCGCTACGCCGTACGCATGGGCGGCGGTGTGAACCACAGAAGCGGGCTCTGGGACGCCGTGCTCATAAAAGACAATCATATCAAAGCCGCAGGCAGCATAGAAAAGGCCATAAAAAAAGTCAGAAAGAGCTGTGGCAAGGATGCCCCCATTGAGGTGGAGGTTACCACCATGAAAGAGGCGAGAGAGGCTATCAAGGGTGGGGCGGATATTATCATGCTTGATAATATGGACACCGTGAAGATAAAAAAAGTCCTGAAAATTATTAATGGCAGAGCTCTCACCGAGGTATCAGGGGGAGTAAACCTTGATAACATCACTGAGTACGCCGCAACAGGCGTGGACCGCATATCCGTTGGCGCGCTTACGCACTCCGCCCCTGCGGTTGATATAAGCATGCAGGTAATAGAGGGTAATGGCCGCACAAAAAACAGATGAAGAGATACTGCGCCGCCTTGGCAGCCCACGGGGCTCCTTTACCTCAGGTCAAAGCCTTGCAGAGGGCCTTGGCATCTCACGCACCGCTGTATGGAAACGTATACGGGGCCTTAAAGAGAGGGGTTTTCCAATAGAGGCTGAGCCCTCAAAGGGGTACCGCCTGAGCAGCGCCATTGAGCCCTTTAACGAGCTAAGCATATCAACGGGTTTAAGTACAAAACTCATTGGACGTAAGATTCATTTTTTTAATAGCCTCTCATCTACCAACAATATGGCCCTTGAGCTTGCGAGAAAAGGCCATCCAGAGGGCTCCCTTATTATCTGCGATACCCAGACCAATGGGCGGGGCAGACTGGGCCGTGAGTGGTCCAGTCCAATGGGGGTTAACCTTTACGCCTCAGTTATCTTACGCCCCAAAGCAACTGCCCATGAGCTGCAGGGTTTTACGCTCC
>JAJRZX010000013.1 GCA_024275045.1 Deltaproteobacteria bacterium | reverse complement strand
GTGCTTTGATTACTGGGAGAATGTAACACTGCCGAGCGGCGGCGTCTATCCTGTCACGGGTTCGCTCTTTGGTGTGGTTCATCTCTGCCTGAACGCCGGTGCCTCAAGGTCATCGCACCTGGTGCGCGGTGTACCCTTTAGCGCGCCTTTGGGGACATATATTTTTCATGCAATTGTTGGTACGCATCCTGCTGTTGTGATGGATGAGGCCAATTTTACTTTTAATGTATACCCCTGAGAGCCGTAAGACTTGAGTTAAGAGAGGGGGGGATTGGAAGGCGGCTGTACCGCGGTATAAAAGAGTAAATGAGACGGCAAAGACAATGCGGTCTCGCGCTGTTTTTTGTTTATGAACTCTGTGCTCTTAAGGGCTGAGGCTTTTTACCTCTTCGTCCCCCGGTTTACGGCTTCTCATAAGGAGCTGATAAGGCTTGACTTATTAAAGGGCTGGCCTTAAAATTATAAGATAAAATAACATCTTGTGTAGTTGCGATTTTTACCGCTGATTAAGCCTGACTGTACTGCGCCGTGCGGAGGAGCTGCGGGTGAGACCTATTACTCTTAAAAGGATTTTTTTTATTACCATAACTCTATCGTGTCTTTTTGTCGCCACTCTATCATGGGCTGACGTTGAGGCACCGGTGGGGCTTGTGGTTATAGACCCGGGACATGGCGGCATTGATAAGGGCGCCATCGGGCCCCGCGGTATAAAAGAAAAAGACCTTACCCTTAAGGTGGCAAAGGCCCTTGCCGTGGTACTTAGAGAAAAGCTGGGCCTTACCGTAATCCTTACAAGGGAAGACGATACCTTTATCCCCCTTGGGGAGAGGACGGAGGTGGCAAACTCAAGGGGCGCCAATCTCTTTATCAGTATCCATGTTAACGCCGCCAAGAGCAGCCGCGCCAGCGGTATTGAGACATTTTTTCTAAGCTACGACGCTACCGATGAAGAGGCCGTAAGGCTTGCCGCCGTGGAGAACGGTTTTGACGCCGCCCATACCGGCATTGAGTACGCCTTTAACGATGACCTTAAGACAACGCTCCTTGACCTTGTTGAGACAGCGGCGCATCACGATAGCTCTACCCTTGCAGAGGCCATACATACAAGTATAATAAGAAGCACGGGCAGAGGCGACCGCGGTGTAAGACAGGCCCCCTTTGCAGTGCTTGAGGGCGCCGTAATGCCGGCCGTACTCGTGGAGCTGGGTTTTATCTCCAACAGCTCTGATGAGAGGTGGTTGTTAAGCAAGGCCGGAAGAAAAGAACTCGCCCACTCCATAGCCCTTGGCGTGGCGGACTTTCAGGGCAGAAGGGGCAGAGGAGTAGAAAAAGTTGGCTACAGAAAATAACCAAAGAAGCGGCGGAAGAGGGCTTGACGAACTTCGTCCCGTAAAGATAACCCGCGGGCTTCTTGATACGGCAGACGGCTCCGTGCTCATAGAGACGGGCCTTACAAAGGTGCTCTGCACGGCTACGCTGGAAGAAGGGGTTCCCCCTTTTTTACAGGGCAGGGGCAGAGGCTGGCTCACGGCGGAGTACTCCATGCTGCCGCGTTCAAGCCGTACTCGTGTAAAAAGAGAGGCGGCCATGGGACGAGTGGGCGGGCGTACGCATGAGATTCAACGCCTTATCGGCAGGAGCCTTCGCGCGGTCTGCGACCTCTCTGCGCTTGGCGAGAGAACCGTTATAATAGACTGCGATGTTCTGCAGGCAGATGGGGGCACAAGAACGGCCTCCATTACAGGGGCCTACCTTGCGCTTATGGATACCGCGAGGTTTTCCATGGAGATGGGTATAATAGATAAACTGCCCTTTACCGAGGCTGTGGCCGCCGTAAGCGTGGGCATAGTCGGCGGAGAGCCCATGCTGGACCTTACCTATGAGGAGGATTCCACGGCTGATGTGGATATGAACGTCATC
>JAJRZX010000153.1 GCA_024275045.1 Deltaproteobacteria bacterium | reverse complement strand
CGGTGAAACCATCTGGTATTGAAGAGCCCTTAATTTTATAAATAATCAATTTTATCCTGATAAGATCACGAATTATACAAATCTAACATCTTTGGTGAATAGGGTCAATGTGACACTGTGAGGAGGCGCGGCGCACCTATTCCCAAAGATCCATTGTTAACCTGATGTGGCGGCGCAGGTTGACAATACCCCTGCTCTCATGTTATTTTTAATCTTAAAAAAATTCCATAAAGTGAGGTTTTGTTATATGAGAGCTTTACTAAAGACGGTTCTTGAAAAGGGGCTTTCATGCGAGGGAATCACCGAAAAAGAGGCTCTGGCCCTTACGGCATCATACAAGGATAACCTCTACGAGATTCTCTCCATTACCGATAAAGTTCGTAGAAAATTCAAGGGCACGGAGGTCAACCTCTGCTCCATAGTGAACGCCAAGAGCGGTCTATGCGCCGAGGACTGCTCATTCTGCTCCCAATCCGTTAAGTACAATACCGATGTTGAGACCTTTGCCCTTGCCGGTCCCGATACCGTGATAAAGGCCGCCCTTACCGCCGAGGCTCGCGGGGCACGCGAGTTCTCCATTGTAACCAGCGGAACAAAGATAGAAAAAGAGAGCGATGTCTCACGCCTTGAGGAAATTCTATCAGGCATGCGCGAGGCCTCAAACATGGAGCGCTGCGCCTCCATCGGCATGACGGGACGCGAGACCCTGAAGCGCCTTAAAGACGCGGGCCTTGAGTCCTTTCATCATAACCTTGAGACATCACGTAGTTTTTTCCCCAATATATGCACCACCCATGAGTACGACGATGATGTTGCCGCCGTGCGCACTGCAAAGGAGCTTGGGCTTTACGTATGCTCAGGCGGAATTTTCGGCCTCGGCGAGTCCTGGGCCCATCGCGTGGAGCTTGCCCTTACATTACAAGAGCTTGACGTAGACTCCATACCCGTTAATTTTCTTAACCCACGTCCCGGCACTCCCCTTGAGCACGCCAAAAATCTTACACCCCGGGAATGCCTTATGATTATCGCGCTCCTGCGCCTTATTATGCCTGATAAGGACATCGTGGTCTGCGGGGGACGTGACATTAACCTGCGGGATTTGCAGGCGCTAATATTTTCGGCAGGGGCTAACGGCATGATGATAGGCGACTACCTCACAACGCCGGGAAGGGATGCGGATAAAGATCTTAAGATGATAACTGACCTGGGGCTTAGACCCAAAGGCTCCTGCCATGATTAACTTACTTTCTTTTGGAAAAAAGAAAGTAAGATAAAGAAAACCAATGGGGGAACGAGTGTAAGTTCATTGCACATGCCTCCGGTGACCCGCGAAACATATTAAAAAAAGAAAGTAAGATAAAGAAAACCAAGAGGGGAACTAGTCTAAGTTTATTGCACATACCTTGACGACCCGCGAAACTTTGGAAAAACATAGAGTGAATATGCCTTCTTTTATTACAGATGAACTTAAGAGGTTAACCCGAGATGGCCTTCTGCGCCAGACCCGCTGTATAGAGGGGCCCGTGGGCACAACCGTACTGATGAATGGTGAGGAAAAACTTCTTTTCTGCTCTAATGATTATCTGGGGCTTGCTAATAATGCGGAGGTGAAAAATGCTGCTATTGAGGCTATAAAACGTTACGGTACCGGTGCCGGTGCATCGCGTCTTGTATCAGGAACCACGGCCCTTCATGAGGAACTTGAGGAGAGGATTAGGGCTTTCAAAAAAACCGAGGCCGTTCTGTTATTCAACTCGGGCTACGCAGCCAACATGGGGGTTATTACGGCAATTACCCACCGCAGTACGGAGATATTTTCCGATCGCCTGAACCACGCCTCCATAGTAGACGGCATTATCCTCAGCAGGGCTAAATTCAGGCGTTATCCACATAATGACGTGAATGTACTCGAAGACATGCTGCGCTCCTCACGGGCCCCGCAAAAGCTCATCATTACCGAGGGGGTCTTCAGCATGGATGGCGACCTCGCTCCTCTTCGTGAGATAATCAGCCTGTTGGAGACATATGATGCCTATTTATTCCTTGACGAGGCGCACGCAACAGGCGCGCTTGGTGCTACGGGGCGGGGCACACTGGAGGCCCTTGCAATTCCCACAGGCAACCCTCGTATTATCGAGATGGGCACCCTGGGCAAGGCCTTCGGCAGTTTCGGTGCATATGTGGCCGGCAGCTCAGCCTTAAAAACTCTGCTTACAACAAAGGCCCGCTCTTTTATATACACAACGGCCCTGCCTCCGGCACAGTGCGGGGCATCGATTAAAGCTATTGATATACTTGACGAAAACCCTTCCCTTGTAAGGCGGGTGCAGGATAACGCCGCTTATATGAGAGATGCGCTTGAGGCGGCAAGGCTGAATATTATGGGCAGTACCACGCAGATAATCCCTGTGCTTATCGGTGATACGAGAAGGGTTATGGAGCTAAGCGAGTTGATATTCAGCGAGGGGGTTTTTATACAGGGGATAAGGCCGCCTACTGTGCCCGAGGGCAGGGCAAGGCTGCGGCTAACCGTCTCCGCCGTACATTCAAAAGAAGAGATGAATAGGGCCGTAAGGGTCATCTGTGAGTGCACGAAAGATACTTTTGGGGTCTGCCGTGCCTGCGGGGGCGGCGGGTGTGTGGACGAGTGTGAGTAAGAAACTCTTTATCCATGGATGGGCCACAGATGGCGAGGTATGGGGGGACGTAGTCTCGGCCCTTGGCGCTGATAAAGATAATGCCATAATCCCCAACCTTCCCGGGCATGGTGCTGCGGGCAGGTGGCTTGAGCCTTCGCTTAATCCTGCCGCGGCCTCTCTCTTAGAGGTGCTATCCGCTGAGAAGGGTCCTCTTACGGGAATCGGCTGGTCCATTGGCGCAGAGGTGCTGCTTACTATGGCCGCCTCCAGCCCCGAGAGGTTCTCTTCTCTTATATTAATCGGTGCCACGCCCTGTTTTACGGCCAGGTCTGACTTCCCTTATGGTCAATCAAAGGCCCTTGTAAGGCGTATGATAATGGATATGAAGCAGAACCCCGAGGCCACGCTGAAGAGGTTTTATCCTCTTAATTTTACGGAAGCAGAGCTCGGCACCGAGGCCACGGCCTCTTTTATGGAGCGCTACACCCCGCCGGGCCCCATTATCTGTCAGTCCGGGTCTGATAACAAACCAAGCGCTCAGGCATGCAGAAGGGCCTTTAATTACAGGGATATTACAACCGCGCTTGAGGCGCTTAATAATACGGATATCCGCGGGGTATTGGGGAGGATAAAGACTCCGACGTTAATTATCCACGGAAAACTCGATAATGTTGTGCCGCTTGGGGCCGCAGAGTTTATGGCTGATAAGATAGAAAACGCTACGCTGGAAGTGTTTCCCTCAGCCGGCCACGCGCCTTTTATTACAGAGCCTGAGAGGTTTGTCACGGTGGTAAAAGGTTTTCTGGCTAATCTCAGGGCAGGTAAATGATATACAGCAAGACCGTTAAAGAGAGGTTCAGCCGCGCGGCCACGGATTACGAGGGACGCGCTGATTTTCAGCAGGAGGTGGCTGAAGAGCTACTTGCCCTTATACATAGAATTACCCCCATAGATGTAAAGAGCGGGCCTATAAAAATCCTTGATATGGGCTGCGGTACGGGCCGCCTCATGAGGGAGCTCGCTAAGGGCTCTGAATTTAATCTTTTTGGTCTGGATATTGCCCTGCCCATGCTTTTTGAGGCTGCCGGGACCCTGGGTGATACAGGGGGTAATAGGGGTATGACTGGGGTTGAGCAGGGGGAGATAGGGGGTAAGACCCGGTGGGGGCTCGTAAATGGAGCCTGCGAGGCCATTCCCTTTGTATCCGGGCACTTTGACCTTGTTATCTCTAACCTTGCCTATCAGTGGATTAGCAGCCTCTCTGCTGCCTTTAGCGATGTAAGGAGGGTGCTGCTGCCGGGTGGTACTTTTGTCTTTTCTACCCTTGGTCCCGCAACCCTTAATGAGCTTGTAAGCTCACTCTCTGAGGCCGAGTCCGAGACGGGCGGGGGCAGGTTCAACTTTACTCCCTTTACCTCTGAGGCTGATATTAAGTCTGCTTTAGGGGATGGCGGGCTGCAGCTTATTGATATAGATAAAAAAATCATTATGCGAAGTTACGATAACCCACTACATCTACTTAAAACGCTTAAGCAGACCGGGGCCTCCGCGCGGGGTGAGATTATGGAGCGAAACCTCTCCATGGGCACATTTTTAAGGAGAGTTATGCGTATATACGAGCAAAGATTCTCTGCCGCAGATGGCTCTATCCCTGCCACCTATGAGGTTCTTTACATTATCGCGGAGAAGAAACTTTAACCTTAAGGAGTCTTTTACAGAGTATGAAGAGTATTAAAGAGAGGACACGTCTTCTTGAGCTGGACAAAAAACACCTCTGGCATCCATTTACGCAGGAGCAGGAGTGGCATAACGAACCTGTTCTCATGATAGAGCGGGCCCGTGGCAACTACCTTATTGATACAGAGGGAAAATCCTACCTTGACGGCGTATCATCGCTCTGGGTTACGGTGCACGGCCATGGGAAAAAAGAGCTTAATGATGCCATCAGGGCACAGCTTAATAAGGTTGCTCATACAACGCTTCTCGGTCTCTCAAGCGTGCCCTCTGCCGCCCTTGCCGCCCGTCTTGCCGGGATAACCCCAAAGGGGCTTACACGGGTTTTTTATTCTGACAGCGGCTCCACCGCAGTGGAGATAGCCTTGAAGGTATCTTTTCAGTACTGGGATCAGGTGAAAGAAAAGAATAAAAAGAAAAAATTCATCGCCTTTACAGGGGCTTATCACGGCGACACCGTGGGCGCCATGAGCGTTGGGGAGATAAGTGGATTTGTGAAAAAATTCCAACCCCTCTTATTCAAGGCCTTTCGCGCCCCATATCCCTATTGCTACAGGTGCCCGCTGGACCGTACCCCAAAGGGCTGCTCCATGGCCTGCCTCGGGGAATTTGAGAGTATCTTAAAAAAACACTCCGAGAGCATAGCCGCCTGTATTATCGAGCCCCTTGTGCAGGGCGCTGCCGGTATGATTACCGCGCCTCGCGGTTTTCTATGGGGCGTGCGCAGGCTTACGAAAAAATATAACGTCCACCTTATATGCGATGAGGTGGCAACGGGGTTTGGCCGTACAGGTAAGATGTTCGCCTCTGAGCACGAGAACGTACGTCCGGATATTATGTGTCTTGCCAAGGGCATTACCGGCGGGTACCTGCCCCTTGCGGTTACGTTATTTACGGAAGAAATCTACAACGCCTTTCTTGGCGCCGCCACCTCAAAGAAAGCCTTTCTGCACGGTCATACCTATACGGGTAACCCCCTTGCATGCGCAGCCGCTCTTGCGAGCCTTGATATATTTAAGGACGAGAAGGTACTTGAAGGGGTTGTTCAAAAGGCGGCGCTGCTGAGGACACTGCTGCGCACCCTTAAAAAATCAGCACATGTGGGGGATGTAAGGCAGAGAGGGCTTATGGCGGGGGTGGAGCTTGTGGCCGATAAAAAGACGAAAAAGCCTTTTGCGCCTGCCCTTAGAACGGGTCACAGGGTCTGTATGGATACGCGGCAATACGGGCTTATTATTCGCCCCCTTGGCGATACCATTGTGCTCATGCCGCCCCTTAGCATAACAGAGAGTGAGCTTCGAGAGATGGTGGATATCATAGGGGCAAGTCTTAATAGGGTTCTGCCGTGAAAAAGTCCTGGTTTATAACCGGCACTGATACCGGGGTTGGTAAAACCGCCGTAAGCGCTGCTCTTGCCCGTGGTTTTGTAAGGGAGGGGCTGAAAGTGGGTGTTATGAAACCCCTTGAGTCGGGGTGTGAGTTAAGAGATGGGGTTCTTGTGGGTCATGATGCCCTGGCCCTCAGGGAGGCCGCCGCATCTGAAGCACCCCTTGAGCTTATAAACCCCTATTCCTTTGTGCCTCCAATCTCCCCTGAACTCGGGGCGCGTAATACAGGCGTTGAGATAGATTTTAAGGTCATAAGGGATGCTTTTCAAGAAATTAGTTCGCAAAGCGATCTCGTTATAGTAGAGGGAGCAGGGGGGCTGCTTGTGCCTCTTGGGGAAGGCGCAGGGGGGGTAGGCATGGGTGGACAGGGAGTGGATGGGGGTATGTTGGGGGGTAGCAGAGGAAAAAACCGTTTTATAGCCGATTTGGCGGCTTATCTTGATTTACCCCTTATAATTGTAGCGCCATCGCGCATCGGTGTTATTAATCAATGTATGCTGACAGTATCCGCTGCCCGTGAAAAAGGGCTTGGTATAGCGGGGATAGTGCTGAATCATCCTGTATTGCCAGACCCACTTGACCGTAGCCTCTCTTCCAATGCTTTGGAGGTGCAGCGTCACACAGGGGTAGAGCTACTCGGTGAAGTGCCTTACAAAAAACCGTGTAAAGAAAATAATGCCCCTTACGTAAACGTAAGGGGCATTATTAGAGGACTTTTAAAGGGAGGGTGACCTCCCTTGTTCTTGGCTTTTTCTTCTATCGTGCCTTATCCTGCTTTGGCCTTTATCAGGCGCCGCCTGAGACAGTGTAGTTAAGCCTTCCGCCCGCCCTTATCATGGCCGTCTGAATAGGGGCGTAGTCGTGGCGAAGTTTTATCTCCCTGCCCTTGGTAATGTTCTTAAGTGTAAGGGTAACTCCGGGCTCAAGCCCTGCTGTTAGATCGTTAAGCTCAAGCTCGTCTCCTGCGTCAATACCATCAAAGTCCGCAGGGTTATCAAAGACAAGGGGCAGTATGCCGAAGTTAATGAGGTTTGCCTTGTGAATCCTTGCAAAGCTCTTTGTGATAACGGCCTTTATGCCAAGGTACATGGGGCAGAGCGCTGCGTGCTCACGCGATGAGCCCTGTCCGTAGTTCTCCCCGCCTATGACAAATCCGCCTCCGGCCTCAAGGGCCTTCTTGTGAAAATCAGGGTCAATGGCCGAGAAGACGCTCTCCGAGTACTTGGGCACGTTGCTCCTGTATTTCAGCCATACTCCCGCGGGTGTAATATCGTCAGTGGTGATATCATCGCCCAGTTTTATAAGCACCTTACCTGATAGCGAATCACCAAGAGGGGGCTGAATGGGAAGGGCCTGAATGTTGGGGCCCTTCAGAACCTCTACCCCTGACGGGTCTGCAGGGGGCGCTATGACCATGGAGTCGTCCACAAGAAAGGTCTCGGGCATCTTAACATCAGGGAACTCCCCAAGGGTTCTGGGGTCAGTTACCACGCCGTTTATGGCAGCGGCCGCCGCTGTCTCCGGGCTGCAGAGATAGACCTGTGCGTTAGGGGTTCCGCTCCTGCCCTTGAAGTTTCTGTTAAAGGTACGCAGGGAGACTCCACCTGATGGCGGGGACTGGCCGTTGCCTATGCAGGGGCCGCAGGCAGACTCCAGTATCCTTGCGCCTGCTTTTATGAGGGAGGCAAGGCCGTTATTCAAGGATATCATCTCAAGTACCTGCCGGGAGCCCGGTGAGATTGTGAGATTCAGCTCAGGGCATACCTTGTGACCGCCTTTTTCAAAGGTTTCGGCAACGAGCATAAGATCTCTGTAGGATGAGTTCGTACAGGACCCTATGCAGACCTGGTCGACTTTAAGACCGGCTATCTCCGTGACTTTTTTTACGTTATCAGGCATGTGGGGCAGCGCTATCATTGGCTCAAGCGTATCAAGGTCTATCTCCACGGTCTCGTCATACGCGGCCCCGGCATCGGCCGTAAGCTCAGACCAGTCAGACTCTCTGCCCTGTGCCTTCAGGAATTCACGTGTTACGTCATCGCTTGGGAATACCGAGGTGGTGGCCCCGAGCTCCGCGCCCATGTTGGTTATGGTGGCGCGCTCAGGTACTGTGAGGCTTTTCACACCCTCGCCGCCGTACTCAAATACCTTGCCCACTCCGCCTTTTACGGTAAGCCTTCTAAGGAGTTCAAGTATTATGTCCTTGGCCGATACCCAGGGCTGGAGCTTACCCTTGAGGTTTACAAGCACTACCTCGGGATAGGTAAGTCCAAAGGCACCGCCGCCCATGGCTACGGCTACATCAAGACCTCCCGCGCCGATGGCCAGCATGCCGATACCGCCGCTCGTGGGCGTATGGCTGTCAGAGCCAAGCAGCGTATCGCCGGGTACGCCGAAGCGCTCAAGGTGCACCTGATGGCAGATACCGTTACCGGGCCTTGAGAAAAATATGCCGTGTTTGGCAGCTACTGTCTGCAGGTACTTATGGTCATCGGCGTTCTCGTAACCGCCGTACTGCAGGGTGTTGTGGTCCACGTAACTTACGGATTTTTTTGTCTTTACCTTATCAACACCCATGGCCTCGAACTGCAGGCAGGCCATGGTGCCCGTGGCGTCCTGCGTAATGGTCTGATCCATCTTAATCGAAATTTCATTTCCCTTACCCGGCTGGCCTGAGATGATATGGCCGTCAATGAGTTTCTGCGTGACGTTTTTACCCACTTTTTCCTCCTTTTGATGGTCAAACCGTTGAGAACGATTACTTAAAGAGAGTTACCCTTATCCGTGCCTGCATCTGTAAATGCACGGTAGACGGGGATATATACATTTCGTTGGATTATTAAGGATATAAGAGCTGAAGAAAAAAGTCAAATATAAAAGCCCTGTCCGGGCGGGTTGCGGGGTGTAATGGTTTTGATGTAAGAAGCAGGCCCTGCGGGCTCTTGCGGGAGTACATCTATTGACTAAAATCCTCGCTCTGTGTTACCCTTATTTTCTTATGAAAAAGAGTAGATATTATCCCTCATTAGCTGATTTCAGGCTTTTATCACGCAAATACAACGTCATCCCCCTGTACAGGGAGATACTGGCTGATACGGAGACCCCTGTCTCTGCCTTTATGAAGATAGACAGCGGAGGTGATGCTTTTTTACTGGAAAGCGTTGAGGGCGGCGAGAAGTGGGGGAGGTTCTGCTTTCTTGGCGTGACCCCGCGTATGGTATTAAGGTCAAAGGGCGATTCTGTGGAGATAACCGGCCCAAATGGCAAGGTGCGCCGCGAGAAGGGTCCTCTTCAGGTCCTGCAGAAGACATTCGCCCGTTTTCGCGCCGCCCCTGTTGAGGGGGGGGTAAGGTTTCTTGGCGGGGCCATAGGATACATTGGTTATGACGTGGTGCGCCACATTGAGAAGCTCCCCGAGATAACAGAGGACGACCTTGGCCTTGATGATATATATCTCATCTTTACCGATACCATGCTTGTCTTTGATAACGTGGAGCATAAGATAAAAGTCGTTTCCAACGCCTTTATAGAGGATGGCGCTGATGTGGAGGCCCTTTATAATGATTCCATAGCAAAGATAGAGGCCCTTGTGGGGACGCTTCAGAGTAGTACGGCAAATCGCGGTGATAAGAGCGGGCAGGGTGCTGAGATACCTGATGAGGCGGTAGAGAAGGGCATTAGCTCGAATTTCAAGAGAGAGGATTACCTGAAGGCCGTAAACTCCATAAAGGAGTATATAAAGAGCGGCGATGTGATTCAGGCCGTGCTCTCGCAGAGGTTCTCAACGCCTCTGCCAACATCGCCATTTGATATATACCGTGCGCTTCGCGTAGTTAACCCATCGCCATATATGTTTTTTCTAAGGCTCGGAGACCTTCATATCGTGGGCTCGTCGCCTGAGATACTTGTGCGCGTAGAGGATGGGGATGTCAATGTAAAACCCATAGCAGGCACAAGAAAGCGTGGGTGCGATGAGGCCGAGGACCTGCGGCTGGAAAAAGAACTGCTCTCAGACCCCAAGGAGCTGGCAGAGCACATCATGCTTGTGGATCTTGGGCGTAATGATATAGGACGTGTCTCACGTACGGGTACTGTTAAGGTCTCTGATCTCATGAACGTTGAGCGCTACTCTCATGTTATGCATATTGTAACAGACGTGCACGGCCGCATGAAAGAGGGAGCCGATGCACTGGACGCATTCTCTGCATGCTTTCCCGCGGGCACGTTATCCGGGGCCCCCAAGATACGGGCCATGGAGATAATAGAGGAGCTTGAACCCTGCAGGCGCGGCGTATACGGCGGCTCTGTGGGCTACATTGGTTTTGGCGGCAATCTTGATATGTGTATCGCCATAAGGACCATGATTATAAAGGACAAGGTAGTCTACGTGCAGGCAGGCGCGGGAATAGTAGCGGACTCTGAGGCTGATAAGGAATTCGAGGAGACGGAGAACAAGGCGCGCGGCTTATTAAAGGCCATAGAGCTTGCCCGTGAGCTTTTTCTCTGAGATAAGTTCAGCAGGGCAAGGATGTTTTTAAAATGGTAGAGAGATTATCCCCATCCTGGTTTTCTTTGTCTTACTTTCTTTTTTCCAAAAGAAAGTAAGGAAGGGAGAGAAGATGTTATTAATGATAGATAACTACGATTCCTTTACCTACAACCTCGTGCAGTACTTTATGGAGCTTGGCGAGGATGTGCGGGTTTACAGAAACGACGCCATCACAATAGAGGGCATAGAAGCGCTTGCGCCAAAGAGCCTTGTCATATCCCCGGGCCCCTGCGACCCGTTAAAAGCAGGTATCTCCGTTGAGGTCATAAGGCATTTTGCCGACAAGCTGCCCATACTTGGGGTCTGTCTCGGACATCAGTGTCTGGGTTATGCCTTTGGAGGCAAGGTTGTAAGGGCAGAGCGACTCATGCACGGCAAGACCTCAATGGTCTACCATGACGGCAAGACCATCTACGAGGGTATTGAGAACCCATTTCGCGCTAACCGCTATCACTCGCTTATACTGAGTAGAGAAGACCTGCCCCAAGAGTTCGAGGTAAGCGCATGGACTGACCGCGATGAGATAATGGGTATCCGTCACCGTTCATATCCCCTTGAGGGTCTTCAGTACCACCCCGAGTCCATACTAACGGAGGCGGGTAAGAGTATTATGAATAATTTTCTCCAAAAATACCGTTAAAGAGTTTTTTCTTATGAACTTTGGCATTAAAGAAGCGATTAAAAGGGTAGTTGGCGGAGCAAATCTCAGTGAATCCGAGATGAGCTCTGTTATGTCCGCCATTATGGACGGCGAGGCAGACCACGCTGCCATAGCCTCTTTTATAACAGCCCTTTCCATGAAAGGTGAGACCGTAGCCGAGGTTACGGGAGCGGCACGTGTAATGCGCGCTCATGCCACAAAGGTAGCAACTCCCCCGGGTGCCGTAGTGGTGGATACCTGCGGCACAGGCGGCGATGCCTCGGGCACATTTAATATCTCCACGGCCTCTGCTTTTGTTGCTGCGGCCGCAGGTCTTATTGTAGCAAAACACGGCGGCAGGGCCGTAACCTCAAAGTGCGGCTCCGCTGATGTGCTAAAGGCCCTTGGAGTCAATATAGAGGTTACGCCGCGGCGCATGGAGCAGTGCCTTGGTGAGGCGGGCATTGGTTTTTTATTTGCCCCTCTCCTGCACGGTGCCATGAAGTACGCAGCCCCTGTACGGGGGGCCATCGGCATAAGGACCATATTTAATATACTGGGGCCCCTTACAAACCCGGCCGGAGCTAAAGCGCAGGTACTTGGCGTATACGCAGAGTCTCTTACGGAGCTTATGGCGGAGGTGCTTCGTAACCTTGGCACGGAGCGCGCCTTTGTTGTGCGCGGCGAGGACGGCCTTGATGAGTTTACCCTGACGGATAGGACAAAGGTGACGGAGTTGTATGAGGGTGAGATAAAGACCTATTATGTAACCCCTGAGGACTTTGGACTTGCAAGGTGCGGCGCAAAGGACCTTGCAGGCGGCAGCGCCGAGGAAAATGCCACGATTATACTTGAGATATTTAAGGGCAAAAAAGGCCCTGCAAGGGATATAGTGGTTCTTAACAGCGCCGCTGCAATCACTGCCGGCGGTAGAACCGCCTCAATAAAAGACGCATGCCTCGTTGCCGCAGCCGCCATAGACTCAGGCGGCGCTCTGAATACACTTGATAAACTCATAGAGGTATCAGGCAGGCCCGAGTAGGGCGTACAGATGTTATGGCTTTAAAAGAGATCTTAAGAGAAAAAGAGCAGGCCCTTGCCTCCATCAGAAAAGGGACGGAGTACGGTGAGCTACTTGAGTCCATGGCTGCCCGCGCCATGTCCGCGCCTGCGCCGCTGGATTTTTTCGCAGCCCTTGACGGGCCCGATCTTCGGATAATAGCAGAGGTAAAGAAAGCATCGCCCTCAAAGGGGGTAATACGCGCGGACTTTGACCCTCTTGCCATGGCCCTTGATTATGAAAACAACGGCGCCGCAGCCGTCTCCGTACTTACGGAAGAAAAGTTTTTTCTCGGAAAACTCGATTACATCAGGCTTATAAAAGAGCACGTAAAAATTCCCGTACTTAGAAAGGATTTTATCCTTGACGAGTTGGAGGTATATGAATCAAGGGCCATGGGAGCTGACGCCATTCTGCTTATCGTGGCTATCCTTGAGCAGCAGCGCCTCGTTGACCTTATCGCCCTTGCCGAAGACCTCTCCATGACACCTCTTGTGGAGGTTCACGAGAGAGACGAACTTGATGCGGCAGTAAGAGCAGGGGCAAGGCTCATAGGCATAAATAACAGGAACTTAAAGACCTTTAAAACAGATATAAAGACAACAGGCGCACTTGCTCCCCTTGTGCCGGAAGGACATGTAATAATCTCAGAGTCAGGTATTAATACCGCCGAAGACATCAGGCAGCTCAGGGCCTCAGGCGTAAACGCCTTTCTTATAGGCGAGGCCCTTGCGCGGGAAAAAGACGTGGGTAAGAAGCTGAGAGAACTCCTTGAAGCTAAATAAAAACCTTCCTTACTTTCTTTTGGAAAAAAGAAAGTAAGACAAAGAAAATCAACGGGGCAGCGAAGTATAAGTTTATTAAAGTTACTTTTTGACTCCCGTGTAACTTGGAAAAAAGAAAGTAAGACAAAGAAAATCAATGGGGCAGCGAAGTATAAGTTCATTAAAGATACCTCTTGTCTCCCGCGTAATTTGTAGGGTGGTTTCTGCCTACCAAAACGAGATATAACTGATGCAACCTAAATCTCCCGTAAGGGTGAAGATATGCGGTATAACGACCCCCGGGGACGCGCTTCTGGCCGTGGAAGCAGGCGCTGATGCCCTGGGGTTTATCTTTTATCCGAAGTCCCCACGTTATATCACCCCAAAGGAGGCAGGCTCGATACTCGCGCAACTGCCGCCTTTTATTACCACGGTGGGGGTCTTTGTTGATGAAAAACCAAAGCGAGTCAGGGAGATAACCGCTGAGGCGGGGCTTAATACGGTTCAGCTTCATGGCCAAGAGTCCCCGGCTTATTGCGAAAACATGGGTAAAAGTGTTATAAAGGCCCTGAGGGTGCGCGGCGAGCAGGATATTGCCGAGATGCACGCTTATAATGTATCGGCACTGCTCCTTGATACTTACAAAAAAGGGGCCCTTGGCGGCACGGGCGAGGTCTTTGACTGGGATATCGCAGTAAAGGCCGTAGCCAACGGCCTTAAAACACCTGTGATTCTATCAGGCGGGTTAACCCCGAGTAATGTAAGCGATGCCGTAAAGAGGGTGAGACCTTATGCCGTTGATGTGAGCTCGGGAGTGGAGTCAGGCCCGGGAGTAAAAGACAGAGACAAGGTCTTTGCCTTTGTAAGGGCTGCAAAAAAACTATAATAAATAAAGGTGTGTTACATATGAAAAGACAACCCGATAAACTTGGTCACTACGGTCCCTACGGGGGCAGATACATCTCCGAGACCCTTATGCCTGCCGTAATAGAGCTTGAGGAGGCGTATAAACACTGGAAAAAAGATCCGGATTTTATTAAAGAGCTTGCTTATTATTTCAAGGAATACGTGGGCCGTCCCACCCCGCTTTACCTTGCGGAGAGGTTATCTGAAAAGGTGGGGGGAGCGCGAATTTATTTAAAACGCGAGGACCTCTGTCATACGGGCGCCCATAAGATAAATAATACCATCGGCCAGATTCTTCTTGCACGCAGGATGGGCAAGACACGCATTATCGCCGAGACAGGCGCGGGTCAGCACGGAGTGGCAACAGCCACTGTGGCGGCCATGTTTGGTTTTCCCTGCGAGGTCTATATGGGCAGCGAGGATATTGAACGCCAGGCCCCCAATGTCTTCAGGATGAAATTACTGGGCACAAAGGTGCGAAGCGTTACATCAGGCTCATGTACCCTGAAAGACGCCATGAACGAGGCCATACGCGACTGGGTTACAAACGTGCGCAACACCTTTTATATTATCGGCAGCGTTGCCGGGCCTCATCCATACCCCATGATAGTGCGTGACTTTCAGGCTGTCATAGGCCGTGAGGCAAGGGCGCAGATTAAGTCCATTACAGGAGCGCTTCCCGACCTTTTGGTAGCCTGCGTTGGCGGCGGAAGTAACGCCATGGGTTTGTTTTATCCATTCCTGAATGACAAATCCGTTGCAATGAGAGGCGTGGAGGCGGCTGGCGAGGGGATACGCACAGGCAGGCACGCGGCCTCTATTACGGCAGGCACACCGGGAGTGCTTCACGGCAGCAAGACTTATCTGCTTCAGGACAGGTACGGCCAGATCCGCCATACTCACTCTGTATCGGCAGGGCTTGATTACCCCGGAGTGGGCCCCGAGCACTCTTATCTTCATGATACGGGCAGGGTTGAGTATACTACGATTACGGATAAGGAGGCCCTCAAGGCCTTTCGCGAACTCACGCTGGAAGAGGGCATCATACCCGCCCTTGAGTCATCCCACGCACTGGCCTACGCCATGAAGGCAGCGGCGAAGATGGACAAAAAATCTACCATAATAGTCAACCTCTCCGGAAGGGGCGATAAAGACCTTGATACTGTCTCCGGTTATTTTAAAGACGCGCTGGAGAAAAATTCATGAAAAAAAATACGGCCATGAAAAATAAATCAGCAAGAGCGGTAAAGGGGGCAAAGGGCAGGTGCGGCTGCGGCGGGGCAGAGGAGCGTTGCTGGGGCAGGGGCGCAGAGAGGATAGAGCGAGTTTTTGGTGAGCTTGCCAAGGTAAAGGAAAAGGCATTTATTCCCTTTGTAACGGCAGGGGACCCCTCCCTTGAGGTAACTGAAGAGCTTATCCTTAAGATGGAGGCAGCGGGCGCGGATATCATCGAGCTTGGCATACCTTTTTCCGACCCCATGGCAGATGGCCCTACTATTCAGGCCTCTTCCGAGAGGGCGCTTTTGCAGGGCGTAACCATAAAAAAAGTCCTCACCCTTGTAAAAAAAGTTCGCCGCAAGAGCGGGATCCCCATCGTGCTCTTTGGTTATTATAATCCAATGTTCGCCTACGGGCTCGGTAAATTCGCAGCCGAGGCAAAAAGCGCCGGAGTTGACGGTGTGCTTGTAGTGGATCTGCCCCCGGAGGAGTCAGGCGAGCTTGAGGTGGAGCTTCGCGCCGCGGGGCTGGCCCTTGTATTTTTGCTTACCCCGGTAAGCGATGAGAAACGCATGAGGCTTGTAGCCAAAAAGGGCTCGGGTTTTATATACTTTGTAAGCCTCACCGGTGTTACCGGTGCAAGGGTGAAGATGAAAGCGCATGTGGCCGAGCATATTAAGGAGCTCCGCAAATACACAAAACTTCCCATTGGTGTTGGTTTCGGCGTATCAAGCCCTTCTCAGGCCGCTGCCATTGGAGCCCATGCCGATGGAGTCATCGTGGGCAGCGCGATTATTGATATTATCGCGAAAACTTCCAATAAGAGAAAGGTTCTTACCGAGGTAGGTAAGTTCGTGGCCTCATTAAAGGCCGTTCTGCGCCCTTAAGGGCCGTGTCCTGCGTAATCTTGGGGTACTGAAAGTGGCCTTGGTGCGGGGGCGTAAAAAGTGTATAATTATTTGGCAGAGAAGCCAATAACCAAGCGCGAGCAGGTGAGAGGATGAGAGCCGCCGCCATATCTGTCTCTCATATAAGAAAGGTAAAAAATGGGCTGGTTTAAGAACAGTTTTTTTTCTGTTGAGGGTAAAAGCGTAAAGGTGCCTCAGGGGCTCTGGGTGAAGTGTGAGCACTGCGCAGAGATAATATACAAAAAGGAGCTGGAAAGAGACCTTGAGGTATGTCCCAAGTGCTCTTACCACTTCAGGCTTCCTGCCTTTGAGCGTATTAATATGCTCTTTGACAAGGATACATTTGAGGAGTTCGACCCCCTTGTGGGTCCAACAGACCCTCTGGGTTTTAAGGATATAAAAAAATACAAGGATAAGATAAAGTCATATCAGAAAAAAACAGGGCAAAAAGACGCCCTTATATCGGGCCTGGGTTGCATTAACGGCCGCAAGGTGATGACTGCTGTATTTGATTTCGCCTTTATGGGCGGCTCCATGGGCGCTGTTGTTGGCGAGAAGATTACGCGCGTCTTTGAGAGGGCCCTTGATAAGCGATGCGGCGTTATTACATTTACCGCCTCTGGCGGGGCAAGGATGCAGGAGGGCATACTCTCTCTTATGCAGATGGCAAAGACGGCCGCAGCAGCCGGAAGGCTCAAGGAGGCGGGGCTGCCCTTTATCTCTGTTCTCACGGACCCTACTACAGGCGGGGTTACGGCAAGTTTTGCCATGCTTGGAGACATCATAGTGGCCGAACCCGGCGCGCTTATTGGTTTTGCCGGGCCGCGCGTGATAGCACAGACCATCAAACAGACCCTTCCCGAGGGATTTCAGCGCGCCGAGTATATACTTGAGCACGGTATGATAGATATGATAGTTGAGAGAAAAAACATGAAGGAGTCGCTGGGCAGGCTCCTTGAGTACCTGGGCTGAAGGCCCGTGATAAATATGTGCCTCGTTAAAAAACCTTTCCCTGATATTTAATCTTAGAGACGCGCCTCGCAATATTGCTTTACATACTTAATGCCGGGAGCCGTTATAAGATGAGCCTTCAATACGAAGAGACCATAGATTACCTCTACTCCCTTACAGGGCTTGGTATAAGGCCGGGCCTTGAGAGTACGGAAGCACTGCTTGAGATGCTTGGCAACCCCGAGAGTGCCCTGCCTGTTGTACATATAGCGGGAACCAACGGCAAGGGCTCTACGGCTGCAATGATAGAGTCCGTCCTGAGAGAGGCGGGGTATCGTGCGGGGCTTTTCACATCGCCCCATCTTACCCGCTTTAATGAGCGCATAGCCCTTGGCGGGGCTCATATATCAGACAATGACTTTGTCCACGTTGCCTCTGTTGTTAAAGAGGCGCGAGAGCGCCTTAAGCGGGAGAGGGGGTGGGAGCCTACTTTTTTCGAGGTATCAACCGTTATGGCCCTGCTGTACTTTAGAGACAAAAAGGCTGACTTGGCGGTGATTGAGACAGGTCTCGGGGGCCGCCTTGACGCTACCAATACCGTAACCCCACTCTTATCCATTATCACGAATATAGACGTGGACCACAGCGCCCATCTTGGTTCTACGGTGGAGCATATTGCGCGGGAAAAAGCCGGTATCATAAAAGCAGGTTCTCCTCTTATATGCGGTGAGCTTGGTTCAGGGGCCGCCGCTGTAATAACGCAGAGGGCACGTGAGGTTAAGTGCGGAGTCCTTAAGAGGCTTGGCCATGAGTTTACCTATGAACCGGGTCCTCAGGGCGGATTTAATTATTTTGGGCAAAAGACCGTTATAAAAGATGTGGAGCTTGGGCTCTGCGGGCTCTATCAGTACAAGAACGCTGCCGTGGCCCTTGCGGGACTTGAGATTTTATCAGAGTCTTATCCCGCCATAACCGAGCAGGCCATGAGAGAGGGGCTTCGCCGTGTTACCTGGCCGGGCAGGTTCGAGTCTCTCTCGGCTGCGCCTACCGTTATTCTGGACTGCGCCCATAACCCCGCGGGAGCCAGTGCCTTTGCCGCGGCGGTTCGCGAGTACTTTACGGAGCTGCCGCCCATAACCCTTGTAACGGGCATATCAGAGGATAAGGACATTGGCGGCATATTAGCTCATCTGCTTCCCATGGCGCGGCGCGTCATACTTACGGAGGCCGCTCTTGAGAGGGCCGCTCCGGTGGCCATGTTGCAGAAAAAAGCCCTCTCCATAAGGGCTGACTGCGAGAGTAGACCCACTGTGCGAAGCGCCATAACCTCTGCCCTGCAGGGGCTTGCAAGAGGCGAGGTTCTGCTTATAGCAGGCTCGGTATTTGTTGCCGGCGAGGCAAGAGAGTTTTTTAATTCAGCACCATCGCCCCGCAAGGCCGCAGGGTAATTGCGGGGCGCGAGGGGCTTTTATTTTTTTTATAGAGACCTCACAAAAAGGTTCTGTTAATCTATGTGGAATATGAGTGAATTGAAGATTTTCATGAGGTCCCTTGGCCTCTTATCCATAACCTGCCTGCTTATCCTTAGTCTTGGCCCCTCTGCGTGGGCCCTTGATAAAAACAAGGGCTTTTTTAATAAAGACGCTCCTGTTGAGTTAACGGCTGATTTTTTGAGTTACGATAAGACGGCCCAGACTTATTATGCCAACGGCAATGTTGTTGTTAAGCAGGAAGGCGTTACCATGGAGACCGAGGGCGTTATAATGAACGTTGCCGCAGGCAAGGCGCGTACCGCGGGCAAGACTTATATATACGATACTGAAGGCAACTCCGTGCGAGGCACGGACCTCTGGATTGACCTTAGAAAAAATACGGCCGTAATAGCCAACGGCAGGATATTTTACAAAAAAGACAATATACACCTTGAGGGCGACCCTCTTAAAAAAACAGGCCCAAACTCCTACGAGGCAAAACGCATATTATACTCTACCTGCGATTGTCCCAAAAAAGGCAAGAGCCGGGCATGGAGCTTTACCGCAGCAGAGGCTAACCTCAGCCTTGACGGATACCTCAGCGCCAAAAACGCCTACTTCAGGATAAAAGGCCGCCCCTTTCTCTACACCCCTTATCTCAGAATAGCACTTCAGAGAGAGCGTCAGTCAGGTTTTCTCATGCCAAAACCAGGGTACTCCGAGCTCAGGGGAGTTGTTCTTGACAACGCCTTTTTCTGGGCCATCTCACGCAACCGTGACGCTACTTTTTATCTTGATATAGAGTCGGCGCGTGGTTTTGGCGGAGGTCTGGAGTACAGGTATATCCGCACCCCCACGAGTTATGGCAGCTTTTATTATTATAATTTTATGGAAAAGGATATTGACAGAGTAAGGGAGTTTAGAAAAGGTCTGAATAACCTGGCAAGGCCGGCCAGCGCCTCAAACAACAGGTGGCAGCTGAAGATGGACCACACGGAGATACTCTCCGCGGGCTTTAACGTGAGGGCCGATATCAATGTTGTAAGCGATGATGAGTATTTTATGGATTTTGGAGAATCAGCGGATAAGAGTATTGAGAGCGTTGAGAGTAATGTCTCCATAAGCAAAAACTGGTCTGTCTACAGCCTTGTGGCGCAGCTCAGGATATTCGATAACCTGCTCATAGATGACGACGCCACCACGCTTAGAAAACTGCCTGAGATAAGCCTTACGGCTACGGATAAAAAGATAAACCGGACGCCCCTGTACCGCTCCCTCTCAGCCTCCTTTATTAATTTTTCAAGGTCCACGGGTATAGCCGGGCAGAGGCTGGACCTGCAGCCCACCATATCACTTCCCCTCAGCCCGGGGAATTATTTTGATTTTAATACCTCTGTTACGCCAAGAGGCACTTTTTATCTGCTTACGGAAAACCCCGGAGGGCGTTATGTGGACAGGTTTCTCTACAAGCTGGCCTCTGAGGTTACAACCACCTTTGGCAGAACCTACCACCGCGGCGGAGTCATAGACGCCTTCAGGCATACGATACGGCCCAAGATAAGCTACATCTATATACCCGAGGCCAATCAGGATACCCTGCCGTCTTTTGATTCCGTTGATTTTATTGCCGCGAGCAACACGGTTACCTATTCTCTTAACTCCATACTTACGGGCAGGCGTCTCAAGAAAGGGCTTACCTCTTATCATGATTATATATACCTTGAGTTAAAGCAGAGTTATAATATACACGAGGCAACAAGGTCCCGCCTGAGCTCCACGGACAAAAAAAAGCCTTTCTCCGACGTTGTTGCAGAACTCATTCTACGGCCCACGCTGAACTCCTCTGTTACGGGTAAGATGAGTTATGATGTGTATGACAACAGGCCGAGAAGTTATGATGTTTACCTTGATATCTATGATAAGCGAGGTGATAAACTCACTGTCTCTCAGAGGTTCCTCAGAGACAACACTAACTTTATCGAGGGTTCTTTAACAGTGCATATGAGCAAGGCTTTTGATTTCTCATACCTTGAGAGGTATGCGCTGGATGAGGGCAGATCCCTTGAGCGTACTTTTGTGGGTGCTTATCACCACCAGTGCTGGGGCGCGGAGCTGACATTTTCCAGAACTCTTGTGGAGACTATTGTCTATCTCTCCTTTAACCTCAAGGGCATAGGCAACATAATGGGCTTCAGGGCAAGGTAAGCACCAGGCCCCTCATAAAACCTTCAGTTATTGACATTTCTTCTTTTATCACGTTACATTGTGTGCTGAGTTTATTTATCCGAGATTCCTCCTTTCTTATGAACTCACACTTAACCCCGATGCGGGTGCAGAGACTGCCATGAGAGAAAAAAAAGAACCCCTTGTCATTGATTGCACAAGCTGCAAAGCTCGTTTCAGGCTTTGGATTCCCCTTGCAGACCTTGATGAGTGGGAGCAGGGCTCCGCTATAAGCTGTATAAAGTGCGGCGCTCATTACATTGTTAAAAAAACCAAAGAGGGCTTTGAGGTTAATGCCGCGGCGCAGGAGGGCTCAGAGACCGGCACCGGGGCTTTTGCCATTGATACTCATACGGAGAGAGGCCCCCTTGTACTTGATGACTCCGCGGAAGAGCCAACGCCCTTTATGAGCACTGATGAAAGGGCGCAGCCCGCGCCTGAGGCCGCTCCTCCTGTGCTGCCTACTATCCTTGTAGTTGAAGACGATGCCTTATCAAGAAAAATGGTGGAAAATACTCTTCAGGATAATAAGAGGAGGCTTATTCTTGTTAAGAACGGGGCTGAGGCCATGCAGATATTAAAGGATGAGAGCGTGGACCTGCTCGTTGTGGATCTGTACCTTAAAAACCCGGATGACCCGGGCTCTCTCATGGACGGCGAAGAGGTCTTGCGCGAGATCATGCGTATGGAGCTGCAGATACCTGCCATAGTTACTACAGGCAAGGAGCTTGTAGACGATATCTCTCTTGACCCCAAGTGGTTTAATTTTAATGTTAAGGATTTTATCCAGAAAGGCAATCCCTTCTGGGTAGATGAGTTAAAGGTTAAGGTTACGGATATAATCGCCAAGCGCTAATCTGCTTGGTGCTGCTCCTGGCCTTAAGTTGAGAGTGGGGCGGGGACGACGGGGGGGGGCGCAGCCGTGTATTCTGTTAGCACCGGGCTTTACTTTATAAGGCAATGCCCTTGCGGGGTTTGCCTCTGCCTCTTCATAAAAGGGGCGGAGTTGTTTTATTAATACGTGAAGAAGAGAGGTCCCGAGGGCCCTTTTTTTTATTTCAAGGTCTTTAGAGGGTTCTCTCTAAAAAGGCATAGGCGCTGTGATTGTGTATGGACTCAAGGTTTTCGGCCTCTATCCTGAACCACGTTATCTCGCTCATGCTCATGAGGTTAAGGGCTGTCTCTCGCACAATATCCTCTACAAACATTGGTTTATCATATGCCTGCTCCGTAAGGTGTTTTTCATCCACCCTCTTAAGCAGAGAGTAAACCGGGCTTGAGGCCGAGCCCTCTACCTTGGTGATAATATCCTCAATCCAGACAAAGTCCTTGAACCTGAAGGCCACTTTTATGAGACCGCGCTGGTTATGGGCACCGCGTTCGCTTATCTCCTTTGAGCAGGGGCATAGCGTTGATACCGGCACGATGACCTGCAGTACAAGGTCTTTTTTGTTACCCTCACCAAGGGTTCCGCTGTACTTGCACATGTACTCCATAAGCCCCTTGGCCTCTGATACAGGTGCCATCTTCTCAATAAAGTAGGGGAACTCCACCTCAAGGTGCGCGGTTGTGGCCTCGAACCTGTAGAGCATTCTCTTGAGTATCTCCGAGAAGTTGTTGACAGTTATCTCGCCCCTGTACTCGTTGAGTATCTCAATAAAACGGCTCATGTGCGTGCCCTTAAAGCTGTGCGGCAGGTCAACGTACATATTAATGGAGGCTGTGGTGTGCTGGGTCTTATTTACCTTATCAAGGACTATGATGGGGTACTTGATGTCCTTTACCCCAACCTTGTCGATATAGAGGTTTCTTGAGTCAGGCTCAGCCTGAACGTCTTTTAGTACTGCTTTTTTATTCATTTTCTTTTTTATCCTCACTGTAAGAGGCCGAGGCCGAATCAGATTCCCGGACCAGGACCTTTGATACCCTTATTTTTTTTTCCTTTACAAGTCCGGAGAGCTCTTCGTGTATATATTTTGCTATGAGCTCAGCCGAGGGGTTTATCTCAGTAAAGGGCGGGGTCTCGTTAAGGTACCTGTGGTCCAGTCTCTCTATGATTGAGGCCGTAGCTCTCTTTAATTCTTTAAAATCCATGACAAAACCCATTGGCCCGGTGGACGCAGCCTCTATGGAGACCTCCACTCGCCAGTTATGGCCGTGAAGCCTCTCGCAGGCCCCCTCGTAGCCGCGAAGCTTATGGGCGCTTGAGAACTCTGTCTTTATTGTCAGCTCAAACATGATTTATTAATTCCCGGATAAAGTACAGGCCCTGCCTCTGTTCGGCGCGCCCTTTTGTAGTTTTACTGCTTAACATGTCTATCTGCGGTTAAGTATATTATTTTAACACAAATATGCGGCTACGGGAAATCATATCACCGATGTATGAGTAATCAGGGGGCGGCATGGATATTAGAGAGGGTGCAGGGGAGTGAGTCAGGTATGAGGTCTCATGAAAAAACAGACCCGTCTTTTATTATAAGGGAGAGGTTTTAGATCCTGTACTTTCTTTTGTTCTCCAGAGAGTCTTTTATCCCTTTTGAGGCCGTGTGTACGGGGTGCATGGAAAAATCCTCTATAACGGCCAGAGCAAGGTTGGAGCAGAATGGGCATGTTATGATGAGGTTTTGTTTGCCTGATACAAGGAGGGAATCAAAGTTTTTTTTGCATACCCTGCAACGTATATGGAGTTCAAGGATTTGCCCCTTGGGGCTGAGTCTTGCCATGTGATACTCCACCTCCCTCCCCACTCTCAGGCGGTGTATATGTGGTAGTGATGCTGGGGGGTACTTAAAATAGTGAGACCATCAGACTTTAGCTTTTAAGGTAAGGCGGTTTTTTTAAACGTCGCTCTTACCCATACTCCCTTAGGTATAGAGCAGGGGTTTGCTTTCTTCATATCCCCCGCCCCTGAGCTTACCATCCAACTTTAGCTACATACCCCTTGTAGCTCCCCCCTATGCCCCTCGCCCCTCTCTTACTTCATTCAGCCGCCCACATCAGCCGGACTCGGTGTAACCGCAGCCTCTGCATACTACGCAGCCGTCGGCGTGCTCTACGGAGCCGCCGCAGTCAGGACAGGCCCCGCGCTGAAACACCGCAGGCGCGGCATATGCCTGTGACCTGGCCTCTGCGTGTTTCGACACACCCAGAACCATATCATTTGCCGCGCTCTCAGCCATCCCCTCGTTCATGTTCAGCGGCGAGTTATTGCGGTTCATCTTGAAGAGCAGGTACCACTCCATGGCCTTTGCCATTGCGTCGGAGCAGGACGTAACCTTGCCTGCGCCGTAACCCACGGGCAGGTGACAGCTTATGCCGCGCATCTGTTTGGTTATGTCCTGGGGGGCTACGCCGCTTCTAAGCGCCAGTGAGGTCATCCTGCCCATGGCCTCGCACTGAGAGGCCACGCATCCGCCTGCCTTGCCTATCTGCGTGAATATCTCTATGGGGCGGCCTTCCTCGTCCTCGTTAATGGTTACATAGAGGTTGCCGCAGCCGGTCTTTATTTTCTTTGTGATACCAAAGGCTATCTCGCCTCTGGGTCTTACTGTGGGCGCCGCGGCAACTGCGGGACTCTCAGCGATTATCTCAGGTACGGCGGCGGCAGCGGTGCTGTCTTTACCCCGCGTAAGTACCTGCACATCACGCGAGCCGTCTCTATACACGGTTACGCCCTTGCATCCAAGTTTATAGGCCAGTGTGTATACCTTTGCCACGTCTTCCACGGTAGCGTCATTGGGGAAGTTAACGGTCTTGCTTACGGCGTTATCCGTGTACTTCTGAAAGACTCCCTGCATCTTTATGTGCCACTCCGGTGTAATGTCGTGGGATGTTACAAAGATCCTCTTGATATCGTCTGGTATGCCGTCAATATCATGGAGTGAGCCTTTTTCCGCCACCTCGTTCATTATCTCCGCGCTGTCAAAACCTCTTCTCTCTGCTATCTCCTTAAAGAGCGGGTTCACCTCAAGGAGGGCCGTGTTGTCCATAACCGTTCTTGTATAGGCCAGGGCAAAGAGCGGCTCTATGCCTGATGAGCACGATGAGATAATGGAGATAGTGCCCGTAGGTGCGATGGTGGTAATCGTGGCATTACGGACAGGCTCATTCCTGGCCTCATATACCGAGCCCTCGTAGTTGGGGAATACCCCTCTTTTAAAGGCCAGTTCCGCAGATGCCTTGTGTCCGGTGTCCTGCAGTATGCCCATAACCTTCTCTGCCATGCTCAGGGCCTCATCAGAGTCATAGGGGATGCCCAGCATTATAAGGAGGTCGGCAAAACCCATTACGCCGAGGCCGATCTTTCTGTTGGCCCGTGTCGTGGTGGCGATCTCCTCTATGGGGTAGGAGTTCATGTCAATGACGTTATCAAGAAAGTGTACGGCCTTTCTCACAGTTGCCTTTAGTTTTTCCTCGTCAAACTCGCAGATTATTCCGTCTCCGTTGGCTCTCTTTTTTACCATCTTGCTGAGGTTGATGGAGCCGAGGTTGCATGATTCGTATGGCAGCAGGGGCTGCTCGCCGCAGGGGTTGGTGGACTCAATCTCGCCTGCGTTTGGCGTGGGGTTGTCATCGTTTATACGGTCAATGAAGACTATGCCGGGGTCGCCGTTCTCCCAGGCCCTCTGCACTATCTCCTCAAAGACCTCTACCGCGTTAAGGCGCTTTACGGCCATCTTTGTTCTGGGGTTTATAAGCTCGTAATCTTCCCCTGCGTCAAGGGCCTCCATGAAGTTTTTCGTAAGGCTGACGGAGATGTTGAAGTTATTGAGTTTGTTGTTGTCTTCTTTACAGGCGATAAAATCCATTATATTGGGGTGGTCAACACGGAGGATGCCCATATTGGCGCCTCTTCTCGTACCGCCCTGCTTAATGGCCTCTGTTGCACCGTCAAATACGGTCATGAAGGAGAGGGGCCCTGATGAGATGCCTGATGTGGAGCCAACGGTATCGCCTGAGGGACGGAGCCTGGAGAAGGAAAAACCAGTGCCGCCGCCTGATTTATGTATGAGAGCCGTGTGTTTTACGGCCTCGAAGATGCTCTCCATGGAGTCCTCTATTGGCAGGACAAAACAGGCCGAGAGCTGCTGCAGGTCGCGCCCCGCGTTCATTAGAGTGGGCGAGTTGGGTAGGAACTCAAGGGAGGCCATCATATCGTAAAACTCAGCCGCAACAGCCTCTGTATCAGCGCCCTCATCGTATAGTTTTTCTGCCATGGAGATATTGCGGCTTACGCGCCGGAACATATCCTCAACAGTCTCGTCAGGTTCTCCGTTGCTGCCCTTTTTAAGGTATCTTCTCTCAAGGACCTTGCGGCTGTTCTCGCTAATCTCAATGGTCTTCTCGGGAATCCCGGTTATGGTTGTCTCCTTACGGGCGGGCTCTGCCTGGCGATTAATAACTTCCTGCTCCATGATATCTGCTCTCCTTATAATGGTAAAAAAAAATATGAATTAAACCCGCCCATGGGGAGTGAGACTCCCATGGTTTATCGAAAAAAACCAAGTACTCCCGTGGGCATTTTAAGTGGTGAAAAAAGTCCGTTGGAAGACACAGTGTAAGTCTTTGAAATATAAGATAAAATCGCTTATTTTGTGTACGGCTTGTATTAGACCACAATATGTAGTGGCTGTCAAGGGAAAAAAAGGAGAAAAAAGGAGGTTTTCAAAGCTCTTGAAATGCAAGGGTTTTTTTTGTGAGGTCCTTGCCTGGAGTTTAAAATACAAAAAGAAGAGGGGGTATGCAGCTCCCCCCCTCTTCTTTGTTTATGCCTATTTAAAGATTACCTCAGAGCGTGCCTTTAAGGGCAGGTTCCGGGTATTTGGCTATTAATCCCTCTGTACAAGACCTGCGGGCTGAACCGTTGCCTGTGATACTACCATCTCTGTATCAGCGACAATCTTGTGCCATACGTCTTTTGGGGCAAGCACTACTACGCCTGGTTTAAGAGCCGTGGTCTCTTCTTTGCCGTCATCAAGATAATATGTGCCCGTGCCCTCGCTGACAAAGAAGACCTGATCCCCTGTGGGGTGTTTGTGATAGGCAAGTACCTGGCCGGCGTTAAAGTAATAGGTATCTTCTGTGAGTTTGTCGGTCTTGATATATGTAACTTTTTTTACGGCATCATCTGTAAATTCTTTAGTCTCTGTAACGTTCGCGCTCTGCATTTGTTCTCTCCTTAGTGTGTTTTTGTGATAATTTTACCCCTTAGACCCTTTGGCCTCAGGTGCCGTATGTGCCTCAATACCTCTGCGCGGCCTGCCTGCCTTTTTATTCTTAATTACCGGCGTGACAGGCCCCCCCGCAAGGTCTTTACCCATAACTCATCTTACCGTCATATAAGAATCATAGAGGTAAAATGTACGGGTGTATTGATAATATATCTGAAATATATTTTTTTGCAAGTATCAAGTACAGCTTTGGCAGGTCTGAAGTCTAAGAGCCCTCCCTGCGGGTGGTCTTTTGTATAAGTGCAGGCATGAGAGGTCTCTTGGTTTTTGCGGGTCTGCCGCGGAAAAACCTTGAAAAAGCGGTACTGAAGAGATATTTTTGCTATACTGAGAATACAGTTTGTTCTTAGATGGTCTTTACTCAAAAAAGTCTTTGTGACCTTGAAAATGATTTTTTTGAGCCTTAATACAGGAGCAGCTTCTCCATGAGAGTGCTTTTTATAGTTAATCCCCTTGCCGGAGGCAGACACGACAGCGCGGCCCTTGTGTACAATGCCGTGAGCAGCGTTCTGGGGCGGGAGGAGGGGTTTTTTCGCGTTAAGACAACAAGCGGCCCGGGCCACGGCGCAGTCCTCGCACAAGAGGCGCTGGACCGTGGTTTTGAGTGCGTTGTTGCCTGCGGCGGTGATGCTACTGTTAACGAGGTTGCCGGTGTTCTTGTCGGCAGCCCAAGCGTTCTTGGTATCCTGCCCCTTGGACGGGCCAACTCTCTTGCAAGGGGGCTGCAAATTCCTCTTGAGGCCGATGCAGCGCTTACCCTTATAAAGGGCTGGAACATCAGAGGCGTAGACGCGGGGGTTTTTTGCGGCAAGTTTTTCTTTGGCTCCGCGGGGTTCGGCCTTGACGCCGGTTTTGCATGTAAATACAGCCGCCTCTTTTTTGCCTCAAGGCCCCGTGAGTTCTGTACGCGTCACCCAGGGGCCTTTCGCGAGTTTCTAAGGCACAAGACGGAAGATATATCCATTAAGGTAGATAACGCCTTTGTAAAGGTAAAGTCCTTATCTCTTACGGCCTCCAATGTGGCTAATTACGGCGGGCCCGCTCTTATGGCTCCGGGGGCAGACCCCGCTGACGGCTTAATCGAGCTCTCCATTATGCCGGCCATAGGGCCCTTGACTGTCCCTGTTGTATGGAAAAAACTCCTTGGCGGCACCATAACCTCTCTTAAGGGGTTCCGCTCTATTAAAGGCAGGGATTTTGTCATACCAAGGGGGGGCAAAACCGTGGCCCATGTTGACGGCGAGGTCTTTGAGTGTACAGGAGATATAAAGATAAGCACCGTACAGAGAGGGCTTAAGGTGCTTACATCGGCAAGTCTCACTTTTTAAGGTTTTTTTACGGCCTCCTTTATCCCGTGTTCTCCTTGAGACTCTTTTTTTATGGGAGTTTAGAGGATCTGATTCATACCTTCTAACCAAGGCCCCCAATGACCCCTGTAGCCTTTAGAGCAACCTTTATAAACATAATCGGCAACACTGCTCTTCTCATAATAAAACTCTGGGCAGGTTTGCAGTCAGGGAGTATCGCGCTAATCTCAGAGGCCATAAATTCACTAAGCGATATCGTCTCCTCGGTTGCTACCTTTATATGCGTGAGAATCTCTGAGCAGCAGGCTGATGAGGGGCACCCCTTTGGTCACAGCCGCGCCGAGCCCGTAGCAGGGCTTATTATCGCAATACTCGCCGGTATTCTCAGCTTTGAGATACTGAAGGAATCAATAACACGCTTTTTCTATCCCCAAGTCCCCAAACTCGGGGTCTTTGCCATGTCTGTGCCTCTTATTACCATTATCGTCAAGGTCTTTATGACCATTTATTTTAAGAAGACGGGTAAAGCCATTAACAGCCCGGCTCTTCGCGCAACGGCTGTTGATTCGTTAATGGATATATTCGTTGCAGCCGCGGCCCTTGCCGGGCTCATTGGCGCGTGGTTTGGCCACCCCGTGCTTGACCCCATCGCGGGTCTTGTCATAAGCCTCTGGATTATGTACACGGGTTACAGCATCGGCATGGAGAATATAGACTACCTTATGGGTAAAGCACCGGAGTCGGCGCTCTTAAGGGAGATAGAGCGTAAGACCCTCTCTGTAAAGGGGGTAAAGGCCTTTAATACGGTGCGCGCCCATTATGTTGGCAACTTCATACACGTGGAGATACACGTTGAGGTGGACAGGATGCTTCCTACCATTGAGTCACATGATATTGGCGAGGAGGTGGAAAAGAGGGTTGAGGGTCTGGAATCCATTCAGAAGACCTTTGTTCACATAGACCCTGTATGACAACCGAGGATGGTCTCATGGAGGTTCTTGACAGGGCGCAGAGAGATGCCGTGTGCTGCCGCGCTAAATATATACTTGTTGCCGCTCCGCCGGGTTCAGGCAAGACCGGGGTTCTGGCCTCTCGTTTTGCACGGCTCCTTAACGAAGGTCTGGCCATATCAAGACTTGCCGCGCTTACCTTTACAGAGAAGGCCGCGGCTGAGATGAGCGCAAGGGTTGCCCGAGTCACGGGACAGGATATGGGCGGGGCCTTTATTGGGACCTTTCACTCACTCTGTCTTGGGATACTTAAAAAGCGTGACCCTGCCCTGCGGGTCCTGGGGAGAGTAGAGCAGCTGGAGGTACTCGGGGCGCTTGGCCTTAAGGGTAAGAAGGCCGGGAGGGCTGCGGCGGGAATTTCTTTTTTTAAGAACACAGCTCACGGCCGGGGCGAACCTGCTGATGAAATTGCGGATATTTATAATAGATACGAGGGGTATCTAAGTGAACGCGGGGCGCTGGACCTTGACGACCTTATTCGTGAGGGTACAAGGGCGCTTGAGGATGGTGGTACCGATGGGCTTGGTTTTGCCCATGTAATGGTAGATGAGTATCAGGATATTAACGCTGCGCAGGCGCGGCTTCTGCGGGTCCTTGCAGGGGAGCAGGGGCATGTCTTTGCCATAGGAGACCCTGATCAGGCCATTTATTCCTTTCGAGGCGCGAGCCTTGGGTTTTTTCTCTCTTTCAGCTCTGATTGGCCGGGGGCCGTGGTGAAAAACCTTGGCACCAACTACCGCTCTGCCTCCAGTATTGTGAGAGCCTCGCAGTCCCTTATAAGACATAATAAAAAACGCTTTGATTTCTCATCGGTGCCTGTAAGGCCAGGCGGCAGAGTCCGTCTTGTGGAGTGCGAGACCGAGGCGGGCATTTCTTCGTGTATAATAAAAGAGATAGAGACAGAGATGGGCGGGCTTACGAGCCTTACGGCAGAGGTCAAGACATCGTCTCTGAGGTTCTCGGATTTTGCCGTACTCTTTCGCACAAGGAGCTCTGCGCGCGGCCTTGTGGAGGCATTCAGGGCATCGAACCTGCCCTTTCATCTCGTATCTCCCACTGGTCCTGCGCTCTCAGAGTTTTTAGAGCGGCTGCAGGGGCGTGGTCTTAAGGAGGGTCTCACTCTGGCCGAGCTCATCACAAGAGAGAGTCATGCCGCGGACCTTGGCGAGGGGCTGAGGGAGATGCTCCTCTGGCTTGGGGCAAAGTACGGGGACGGCAAGACCTTGAATTGCCTTGAGATTTTTATAGAAGAGGCAAGGGTGCTTGTTGATACAGAGGTACCTGAAGTTGTGGCCGAGAGGGTAAACCTCATGACCCTGCACGGGGCCAAGGGACTTGAGTTCAAGAGGGTCTTTATCGCAGGTCTTGAGGAGGGGCTTATACCGCTTCAGAGAGAGGACAG
Source organism: Deltaproteobacteria bacterium (assembly GCA_024275045.1). Taxonomy (GTDB): domain Bacteria; phylum Desulfobacterota; class GWC2-55-46; order GWC2-55-46; family JADFVP01; genus JAJRZX01. The sequence goes on along the minus strand of JAJRZX010000153.1, from coordinate 22,726 downwards.
CTCTACTGAGGAAGAACGGAGGCTCTTTTATGTGGGCCTCACACGGGCAGCCGAGGAGGTTGTGCTGCTAAGGGCCAAAAAAAGACGGCTCTACGGAAAGGTGCTGGAGACACGGCCCTCGCCCTTTGTAGAGGAGCTTGGCGACGTCCTTATAAAGAGCACGTACTCGGCGCCTAAAAAACATATAAGAAGAGCGGTGCAGAAAGGGCTCTTTGATTGAGGCGCTTTAATGAGGCGCTGATGCACGGGCTTGGCAGGGGGATTTTTTGATTACAGAAGGGCTTATCGTAAATATAATACTTATCCTCACCGTGGCCTGGTTCATGGGCACGCTCTTTGCGCGTTTTGGTTTTCCCGTTATACTTGGCGAGCTCCTTGCAGGGCTTGTGCTTGGCCCCACGCTTCTGGGCCTTGTCTCCACCACGGCTCCCCTTGAGCTTATGGCGGAGTTCGGGATATTTTTTCTCATGTTTTATGCCGGGCTTGAGATGGACCCCGAGGAGCTTATTGAGCACATATGGCCGGCGCTGCTTGTAGCCACCGGAGGGTTTGTGCTGCCCTTTGTCCTTGGCGTGCTCGTGGCCCTTGTCTTTGGGGGCACAATGTATCAGGCGCTCTTTATCGGCATGGGGCTATCTGTGACATCTCTTGCCGTGCAGGCCCGCATACTGCACGACCTGAACGTGCACAAGACGCGGCTGGGTCATATTATTATCGGTGCCGCCATTGCCGATGATGTCCTTGCCCTTATAACGCTATCTATTCTTCTTGGTCTTGCCGGTACGGGTACCATTAGTTTTGGCGGCGTGCTCATGGTCTTAATAAAAGTAATTGGGTTTTTCGCAGGCGTTATCCTTTTGAACCACTTTGTCTTTCCACGCATTATGGCGCGCCTTGACATGAGCGGTGCAAAGAGTTTTACCTTTGCTCTTATTACGGCGCTTATTATGGGGTATATCGCCGTACTCGCGGGACTTCATCTTGTAATAGGGGCCTTTGTGGCAGGCCAGTTCGTGCGCAAAGAGGTAAAGGACAAAGAAATTTTTGAGAGGGTGAGTAATAATTTTTACGTCCTGAGTTACGGTTTTCTGGCCCCCATATTTTTTGTGTCCCTCTCCTTTCACCTTGATTTCAGCTGGACGTTCTCTTTTATAATCCTTGCCACTGCCATAACATTAACGGCTATGGCGGGAAAGGTATTCGGCTGCGCTCTTGGTGGTTACGCCGCGGGGCTGGGCAGGACAGAGTCTCTGATAGTGGGGTTTGGCATGAACGGCAGGGGCGCGGTTGAGCTTATCGTAGCAGCCGTTGCACTGAAACTCAGCGGCGAGCTTACGGCCTCCGGGGCCATTACGAGCCCGCTCCTTACAGGTGATCAGTTCTCGGCCATAATACTTATGGCCTTTATAACAACTTTCGTGGCTCCAGTATCGCTGCGGTGGATAATCAGCCGTGCCTGCGCCTGTGATGAGAGCGCGGAGTTCTGCCGCCTCAGGGGGTTGAAGGGTAAGGACAGATGATTACAGGCGCGCAAGTACGCCTGCGTTTACCTCTTCGGCCTTTTCTTTTCCAAAGAGTATGGTAACAAGGCAGAAGGCGAACTCAAGGGCAGTACCCGGCCCCCGGCTTGTTATGATATTACCATCAACCACTACGCGTTTTTCTGAGAAGTTTTCCGCTCTCAGCTCTTCACGTACCCCGGGGTGGCCTGTGATGGCGCGGCCTTTTGTAAGCCCGGCGGCAGCAAGCACGGTAGGGGCCGCGCAGATGGCGGTGATGAGTTTTTCTGCTTTTTGAAAGTCATGAAGAATCCTGGTAATACGTCTGTCTTCTTTAAGGTGCCTTGTGCCTTCGGCCCCTCCGGGCAGGACTATCATATCAAAGTCATCGTCAAGGGTCTCGTCAAGGTCCTTGTCTGCAAGAACTCTTATATTGTTGCGTCCTCTTATTGGGCCCTCTACAGTGCCTGCCATTACAACTTCTGCCCCGGCCCTTCGTAGGATATCCACAACAGCCAGGGCCTCTATTTCTTCAAAACCCGGCGCAAGTGGAATTAGGACTTTTTTCATGTTATTTCTCCTTTATATTCATATTATACACGAGAGTCCTCTGTAGTGTTGTGAAAAAATGCTATACTAAAATGAAATTCTATTTTTTTTAAAGTATAGATGGAGGCAAGAGTTAAGTTAAATGGAACTAAAGAAGTTCCCATACTGGTTTTCTTTGTCTTACTTTCTTTTTTCCAAAAGAAAGTAAGGAGGGGGTTATAAATTATGGAAAAGGATAAAAGAGGCACAAACGCATTAAAGGATGAGAAGAGCCCTTACCTTCTTCAGCACGCGGAAAATCCTGTAAACTGGCTTCCGTGGTCTGAGGAAATATTTGAGCTTGAGAAAAAAGAGGACAAGCCCATTCTTGTGAGCATTGGTTACTCCACGTGTCACTGGTGTCATGTTATGGAGAGGGAATCCTACGAGGACGAGGCCACGGCTCGGCTCATGAACGAGTTTTTTATCCCCGTAAAGGTAGACAGAGAGGAGCACCCTCATGTGGACAGTCTTTACATGAAAGCCGTGCAGGCCATTACCGGGCAGGGGGGCTGGCCTCTGAATGTTTTTGTCTCTCCCGAGGGCACTCCATTTTACGGGGGCACTTATTTTCCCCCTGTGGATTCTCATGGCGTGCCGTCCTTTAAGAGTGTACTTGTAAACGTAAGTAAGGCCTATCATGAGAACAAGGGGCGTATCCGTGAGCTGAGAGAGACGCTGCAAAAGGGCATGGGGGTTGGCAGGGATGGGGGCAGGGTCGTGGAGGTTGATGAGTCTCTTTCCGAGGGGGCCTTTAATCAGGCCGTTGAGCTTTATGATACACGAAACGGTGGTTTTGGTATGGGGATGAAGTTTCCGCACGCCATGTTTCTGAGTTTTCTCCTTGCCTATTACAGACGCAGCCGTACTGAGCAGGCCCTTGCCATGGTGGGTGATACCCTTCTGGCCATGGCGCGGGGCGGTTTGTATGACCATATTGGGGGCGGTTTTCACCGCTACACCGTGGATGAGCGCTGGGCGGTGCCGCACTTTGAGAAGATGTTGTATGATAATGCTCTGCTTATAGAACTTTACTCAGAGGCATATGAGGTACAGGAGGCGGAGCTGTATAAGAGAGTGGTTGAGGAGAGCGTGGGGTATCTGCTCCGTGATATGCGAGGTGCTGAAGGCGGGTTTTATGCTGCCGAGGACGCTGATGTGGGGGGCGAGGAGGGTACTTGTTATCTCTGGAGCATGGAAGAGGTTAAGCAGATACTTGGCGAGGAGCGCGGCGAGGTCTTTTGCAGGTATTTTTCCATGACGCCGGGGGGGAATTTTGAGGGCTCTAATACTCTGAGAGTAGACCCGGCCTCAGTGGAGGCCGCAGAGCCCGGTGTGCAGGAGCTGCGGGCCATGAAGGAGGCGCTCTTTGCAGAACGCCTTAAGAGAGAAAAACCCGTAAGGGATGATAAAGTCATTACGGCCTGGAACGGTCTGACCATTAGCGCTTTAGCGCGGGCGGGCAGGGTTTTTGGAAGAGATGATTGGGTGGAGGCGGCCCTTGGGGGGGCTGCGTTTATATTAAAGACCTCGCGGGACGAGGCAGGGGTCCTTGCCCGTTACTCCATAGATGGCCGGGTCGGGCCAAGCGCTGTGCTTGAGGACGTGGCCTTGTTTGGTGGCGCGCTTCTGGATTTATACAAGGTAACGGGTAAGGCAGAGTGCCTTGATGAGGCCACTTTGCTTGCAGATTATATGAAAAAAACTTTTTACGATACTGCAACAGGGCTTTTTTATGATACGGGTGAGGCGCCGGAGGGGTTGTTCTTAAGGGAGCGCGATTTATTTGATACGGATGTGCCCTCGGGCAGCTCTGCGGCGGCGGGATTTTTGCTGAAATTGGGAAGGGCAAGAGGGGATAAAGACGATGAGGCCCTTGCCGTAAGTGTTCTTAGATCAATGGGCACGCTCTCCGAGGAGTCCCTGTATCATGGTTATGCCTTATGTGTGTTGGAAAGCGTTCTTACGCCGTAGATGACGAGGGGCTGGAAAAGTGAGAAGAGAGAAAGGGGGCAGGGATTAAGTGTGCCGGGCTTCTGCTATCTGCCTATGATATTGTGGGGGAGGGTGAAGATGGACGGCAGGCCAGTGGCTTTTAAAATAATGGAGGGTTAGAGCATGTGCAGGTTTGTTCTGTATCTTGGCGAGGATGTGCCCTTGAGTTCTCTTGTCACAGAGCCTGAAAACTCTATTATTCATCAGAGTTTTCATAGCCATGAGCGCGAGGAGCCCCTTAACGGAGATGGTTTTGGAGTTGCCTGGTATGCGCCTCATGTCTCTGCGGAGCCGGCGGTATTTAAAGACATTACCCCGGCGTGGAACAATATGAACCTCATTAACCTTGCCCGCGTCATCAGAAGCCCCTGCGTCCTTGCCCATGTGCGCGCCGCCACACCTGGGCTTCCTGTTATTCAGCTTAACTGCCATCCCTTTGTCTGCGGGCCCTTTGCTTTTATGCATAACGGCCGCGTGGGCGGGTTTCAGAAGATACGCCGTACCCTTATGAAGAGTCTTAGCGACAGGGCCTTTAACGCTGTAGAGGGTTCAACGGACTCGGAGTTTTTATTCGGACTTTTTCTTGATTTCTTTGAGTATTACAAAAACAACGCAGAGGCTCATGGAGATGAGAGTGAGGAGGATATGCTTTCCGCTGCCTTAATGGCCACTATATCTGAGGTAGAGAGGCTTAAGGAGGAGGCCGGAGTCACGGAGCCCTCTCTTTTGAATCTGGCCGTAACAAACGGCCATACAGCGGTTATCTCAAGGTATGTAAGTGAGGGAGGGGGCAAGGCCAATACGTTATATCTTCATGCCGGGGGACGCTGCGAGTGTACGTTTCGCCACCTTCATCTGATAAAGACCGGAGGGCCCCGCAGCGCTGTTATAGTTGCATCAGAGCCTCTTACAGATGAAGACACGTGGATGAAGGTGCCGGACGATAATGTGCTTATCATCAGCGAGGACCTGCATATTGAGCTGCGGCCCATTGTGTAGCGCAAGGCTCTGTGCCAAGGCGTAAGAGCGCGGAGAGTGCGTACCGCGGCCTGTGATTATATGTGAAGTATCTTTTCTGAGTACACTTTTATTTTTTTTAATTACCCTCTGATAAAAACTCAATGGCCTCGGGCAGACCCAGTCCCGCGGCTTTTCTCATGTGCTGGTAGGCGCTTGCGCTGTTACCGAGCTCCTGGTAGACAAGGCTCAGGTTGTACAGTGCCTTCATGTTTTTCGGGTCAAGCTCTACGGCTTTTTTCAGGTCCCTGAGGGCAAGGGTGTACTCGCCCATCTTCATGTATACAGCCCCTCTGTTGCTGTATGCCTTTGCGCTTAAGGGGTCTATGGAGATGGCATTTGAGAAATCATCAAGGGCCAGGTTCAGCAGCGAGCTCTTGCTGTAGAGAATCCCTCTGTTGTTGTACGCATCGTGAAATTTAGGGGTTATGGTGATGGCCTTGTTGTAGTCATCAAGGGCGAGCTGAAGCTTTCCCTCGGCCTCATAGACAAACCCTCTGTTGTTGTACGGTATGGCGGCCTGCCAGGGATAGAGTTTGATGGCACGGCTCATGAGAGGTACGGTACCCTTCCATATGGCCTCTTGTTTTATGGTGGCAAAGGTCAGCAGAGATAGGGCGGCAAGGAGTATGGCGCCTGCTGTTGCGGTTGATTTATTTAATACTGTACCGTGTCCGGCGATTTTACTGATAAGAACCCCTGCGAGGAGTAAAAAACCCATAGTGGGTATGTAGGCGTATCTGTTGGCAACGGCCTCACCGCCTACGGTGACAAGGCCGGATACCGGAAGAAGGGTTACGAGGTAAAAGGCCCAGATGGTAATGGGCCACTTTTGTTTCTTCTTAAGGGCAAGGAGGCATAAGAGGGTGATGAGAATAATAACCATAAGTGAGATTATGAAAGTGGCGGAGGTTAGCTTTGTGCTGAAAGGCATTGGGTAGTAAGGCGAGAGGTTTACGGGCAATATTAGTTTATGCAGATAAAATGCTACGGCGTGTACGGCTATAAAAAGGCGTTTTGGCAGCGAGTGTGTATCAAGGCTGCGAAGCGCTCCGTCAACTCTTTGCGCCCAGAGCGTGGTTATGGCCGAGGCAAGTGAGAGGGCGAAGAAGGGAGCTTTTTCAAGAAGGATTTTGCCGATCTTGCCAATATTTTCAGGTACTCTTTTAAGGGGATAAAAATCAAGTAAGAGCAGCACAACGGGCAGTGTAATGGCCATTGGTTTACTTAAGAGGGCAAGTAAAAATATAAAGAGCGATAAGGCGTATAAAAGGGGCCTGCGTCCTTGTTCAACGTAACGAAGATAAGAGAGCAGGGCAAGGAGGAAGAAGAAGGCAGAGAGCATGTCTTTTCTCTCCGAGGCCCATGCAATGGACCCAACGTGCAGCGGATGTACGGCAAAGAGCAGCGCAGCGGCCAGGGCCGGCAGCAGCGGGTTTACGCTTGTTTTCACATCAGTCAGGTTCGTTGTTTTGATTAACCGCCTTGCCAGTACAAAAACAAGGGCCGAGTTAAGGGCGTGCAGGATGATGTTTACAAGGTGGTGCCCCATGGGGTTAAGGCCAAAGAGTGCGTAGTCAATGGTGTGTGATAGAAGCGTGAGAGGGTGGTAGTTGCCAACCACTACGGCGGTAAAGATCCATCTTAGATCAAAGCTGCGGATATGCACGTTCTCGTAGATGTAAGAGGGGTCGTCCCAGTTGACAAAACCGTTGCCAAGCACGGGTAGAAAGACGATAAGCGCGAGTATAAAGACAAGGGCCGCGGCTCCGCTCTCTCTTGTCTTATATGTGTTTTCTATCTTACTCATGAACCGCCTTGATTCAGGGTGTACCGCTGCTTTTGCCCTTTATTTTACCGAGACGCCTTGCCATAGTAAAGTCCTCTCCTGCTTTTGTCATCTCTCCAAGGGCCTTGTAGGCCAGTGCCCTGTTGTGAAAGGCCGCCGCTGAGTAGGGGTCTATCTTCAGGGCACGGGAAAAATCCTCTACAGCCTCGCGGTATCGATTGGTCTTGCCGTATATTACGCCCCTGTTCAGATATGCGTTAATGTACGAGGGGTTAATCTCTATTAGCCTGCTGTAGTCTGTAATGGCCTCAGCGCTGCGTCCCTGGAGCTCATATGCCTTTGCCCTGTTGTAGAGCGCTATGGTGGAGGCGAGGCGGTCTTTACTCTTAAGAGTGTTTAGAAAATTAATCTCATGTGACCAGAGCCCAATGGAGTCTTTCCAGACAGGTATGGCCGCGCTTGTTTTAACGGCAAGCAGCGCGAGAGCAACGAGTGTGAGAGAGATGCCGAGTATTTTTATGCTGCCGGATCTCTTGTATAGATAATTAAATCCAGCTCCCGCGGTTATAATAAACCCTATTGTGGGTAGATATGCGTATCGGTCCGCCGCGGCCTGGCTTCCCACCTGCACGATACCGATAACAGGCAGCAGTGTTATGACGTAGTAGAGCCAGAGCGCGGGCAGGGCTCTTCGGCCTTTTACGGCCATGAGAACGCATAACAGGCTGATAAGAATAAAAAGCAATAGAGAGAGGATAAAAACCGGGTCGCTGAACCCCGGGTTCAAGGGCAGCGGATAATGGGGCGCAAGCGTAATGGGCAGGATAAGTTTGTACAGGTAGAAGATATAACCCTTGACGGCTACTGTGAGGCGCGTGTGCAGGGGGTAAGTGCTTATAAGCGTTACGGCCCCGCCGGATTTCTGCGCGAGGAGCGTTAGAACTGCCGAGGTTATGGAGAGGGCGAAGAAGGGGATTTTTTCAATAAGGAGCTCTGCGGTATTTTTACGTGGTCTTTTTAAGGGATGGTAATCGAGTATGAGCAGTACCGCGGGCAGTGTAATGGCCATTGGTTTGCTTAAGAGGGCGAGGAGGAAAAAGATGAGAGTAAGAGCGTAAAATCCGCGCCTGCCCATGCTTTGCGTGTACCTGATATATGTAAGTATGGTGATAAGAAAGAAAAAGGCCGAGAGCACGTCTTTTCTCTCGGCAATCCAAACCACGGACTCAACGTGCAGAGGGTGAAGGGCGAATAAGAGTCCCGCGATTAGGGCGGGTACTGCGCTTCCCCTGTTACCCTTTAAGTTTAGTGCGCCAATAAGTTTATCTGCCAGTAAAAAGACAAGTGCGGAGTTAAAGGCGTGCAGGACAATACTCGTAAGGTGATGCCCCGCGGGGTTAAGTCCGAAGATGGCGTAATCAAGAGTGTGTGAGAGCATGGTAAGGGGGTGGTAGTTCGAGCCCACTACAGCGGTGAAAATCCACTTGATATCAAGGTGGCGGATGTGAAGGTTCTCGTAGACATAGGCCGGGTCGTCCCAGTTTACAAAGCCGTTGCCAATGGCGGGTATATAGATAATAAAGGCAAGCAGGGCCGGTATAAGGGGCAGGAGTATCCTACTCCACGAGGCGGTCTTAGTTGAATGTAAGGGCTGGGCCAACTTGAGGGGCTCCTTGAATGGGGCTAAGGTATTTAAAACTTCTCTCTTATATCCTGGTCTGTCTTCTCAAGTTTTTCTCTTACCGTGCCTCTTGCGGAGGCAGGCGAGAATGGCCCATGCCTGAAGAGCTCAGGTCTCAGCCCATGCCTTTTTTCATGTCCCTTCGGGGCTCTGTTTTTATCTCTCACATAACCCGCTGTGCCGGGTTTTTCTTAGTCTTGCATTATACCGCTAAATCCTTGACTCACAAATTGTTTTTGTCGTCAATTTAAATAAAATCCCTCTTAACCCTCTTGCCCTTTACAGATAAGGACTTAATTGATAAGATTTTGCCATGAAAGAGAGAGACGCCTATGGCGCAAAAGAGATAGCAGAGATAAGACTTGAGGCATGGGAGAACCCTGAGCCGGAGCGGGATTATCAGGTTGAGATAAGTTTTCCCGAGTTCACCTGCCTCTGCCCACGTTCGGGGTACCCTGATTTTGCCACCATTAATGTGGAATATACACCGGATAAGACCCTTGTGGAGCTTCGGTCTTTTAAGCTTTACCTTAACTCTTATCGCGATGAGCGCATCTCTCATGAGGCCGTGACCAACAAGATTTTTAATGATCTTGCAGCCCTGCTGTCCCCAAGAGCTCTTGAGGTTACAGGTGATTTTAATGTGCGCGGCAACGTAAAGACCGTTGTAAGGGTTAAGCTGTAGGGGGTTCTGGCCCCGCACTTGCATAATAAACTCTCTGCGGCTTGGAGAGGTTTGCAGACGGTAATATAAAAAACAACGGACTCATCTTGATAAGTTTCCCTTGAACCATGTCCCGGTAAAGGGAAAGTATCTGTGATTAGACGTATAAAGACATCAGAGCTTTGCAGAGGCATGTATGTTATCCTTCCCAACCTCTGGGCTGAAGAGACCTTTCCTGAGAACCATTTTCTTATTAAAACAGAAGAGCAGCTCCGTAAGATAGAGGGACTTGCCTTAAAAGAGGTGAGTATTGATACGGTCAGGGGGGTTGATAATGCGTCTCAGCCTCTTCACGGCGAGGTTCCGCCTTCTGAGTGGGATACCTCGGCGGGCATTACGGAACGCATCAAAGACCTTGTTACGGACAACAAACTCTAGCCTGCCAAAAAAGCGGGAGCTGTATACGGTGAGTCCATGGCTCTCATGCGAAAGCTTTTTGAGAGCCCAACGGCAAGCTCCATAGGAGAGTCCAAGCAGGGGATATTCCATGTAGTTGATATTATCTTATCAGATAACGCCGTAGCCCTTCAGATGCTGGGCATACTCTCGCATGATTATTATACTTATACGCACTCGGTTAACGTAGGGGTATTATCCGTTAGCCTTGCCAAGGTGCTTTACGGCCGCGATGATAAACATACGCTTCAGGAGCTTGGGGCGGGTTTCTTTTTTCACGATCTCGGCAAGGTAAGTGTCTCCAATGCCGTGATAAATAAACGGGGCAGGCTCACTGAGAAGGAGATGGGTGAGATGCGCACTCATCCCTACAAGGGGTATGAGATACTTGAGAACTCTGGTTTTTTAACAAAAGAGGCGGAGCTTATAGTCTTGCAGCACCATGAGAGGGCCGATGGCAACGGTTACCCACGGGGGCTCAAGGGTGATGAGATACATGAGTACGGGCGGATATGCAGCGTGGCGGATGTGTACGACGCACTTACCTCAAAGCGATCCTATCACAGCTCGCGAAGCTCCTATGAGGCGCTGAAGCTGATGAGAGAAGAGCTGCTTGGTCATTTTGAGAAGGATATTTTTGAGAGGTTTGTCCTGCTCTTTGGAAAAAAAGGATCTGAGCGCTCCGCGGTTTAGAGGCGGTTTTTTGGCAAAGGTAACGGGGGAGCCAAGATGTATGTTCAGTGAACTTACACTTTCTCCCTTGCTGGTTTTTTGTTTTAGTATGTTTCGTGGGGTAGCAGGGGATAGGCGCAGTGAACTTACACTTTCTCCCTTGCTGGTTTTTTGTTTTAGTATGTTTCGTGGGGTAGCAGGGGATAGGCGCAATGAACTTACACTTTCTCCCTTGCTGGTTTTTTGTTTTAGTATGTTTCGTGGGGTAGCAGGGGATAGGTGCAATGAACTTACACTTGTTCCCCTATTGGTTTTCTTTGTTTTAGTATGTTTCGTGGGGTAGCAGGGGATAGGCGCAATGAACTTACACTTGTTCCCCTATTGGTTTTCTTTGTCTTACTTTCTTTTTTCCAAAAGAAAGTAAGGGTTATTTGCTTTTTTTCAAGTACCTGAAGAACTCGTTTTTTGGTGTGAGTATGAGTGTATCGTTTTCTCCCAGGGTTTTTTTGTATGCCTCCATTGTTTTCAGGAAGTAAAAGAAGGCCGGGTCTTTCTGATATGCCTCGGCATATAGTTTTGTTGCTATGGCATCGCCCTCGCCGCGAAAGACCTGAGACTTTCTGACGGCCTCGGAGATTATTACGGTCTTGTCCTTATCTGCTATGGCCCGAATTGCCAGCGCGCGTTCTTCGCCTTCGGAGCGGTAGCGTTTGGCCTCTCTTTGGCGTTCTGCCCTCATGCGCTCGAATACAGCGCGTTCGTTCTCAGGCGGCAGGTCCGCGCGTTTTATCCTTACATCGCGCACCTCTATGCCAAAGGCCGCTGAGGCCAGATTGGTCTTTTCCGTAACAGCCTTCATCAGTGAGCTACGCGTCTTTGAGACGATATCCACAAGGTTGTGTTTTCCAAGCTCTTCTCTGAGGTTGGAAAAAATTATATCATCAAGGCGTGACTGCGCACCCATCTCGTTGCGTACGCTCTTGTAGTATTTGAGAGGGTCTATTATTCTCCACTTGGCGTAGTTGTCTACAACAAGGTTTTTCTTGTCGCGCGTGATAATGGCCGATGGCGTGGCATCGTATATGAGTAGGCGTTTGTCAAAGAAGATGACCTTCTGGGTAAAGGGGGTCTTCATGTATAGCCCGGGCGCGGTTACGGCGCGGACGGCTTTACCGAGCTGGATGATGAGGGCGGACTCGCTCTGGTCCACCTTGTAAAATGCCTGCGAGGCCAGTATGACAATACCTACGATTACAATGATTATGAGGCTGGAGGCTTTTTTCATTTTTTTGTGCCTCCTCTGGATACTGCGCCCTTATTACCAAGGGGGAGGTAGGGGAGGAGGTTTTTCTGCAGCTCCTCGTCCACTATGTATTTTTGAACATTGCCAAGGACATCTTCCATGGTCTCTATATAAATCCTCTTTTGTGTAACATCACGTGCCTTGCGGTACTCTTTCAGGACCTGAAGAAACCGGCTCACATCACCCTTGGCCTTGTTGATATTGGCCTCTCTGTATGCCATGGCCGCGTTGATAATCTTCTCCGCGCCGCCCTTGGCCTTGGGGATAATATCGTTTCTGTAGCCCTGGGCCTGCTCTACGGCTTTTTCACGGTCTTCTCTGGCGCTGGCAACATCCTTAAAGGCTGCCACCACCTGTCTTGGCGGCAGGACATCCTGCAGCTGAACGGCTACTATGCTGATGCCGGTGTTGTATGTGTCAAGTATGTTCTGAAGGAGTATACGTGTTTCCTGCTGCACCTGGAGCCTGCCCTGGGTGAGTATCTCGCCGATGAAGGTTTTGCCCACTACCTCGCGCATGGCGGCCTCTGCTGCGTCACGTATGGTCTTTCTCTGGTCTCTTACATTAAAGAGAAAACCCACGGCGTCCTTTATCTTGAACTGGACTATGAACTCCACGGCCACGATGTTCTCATCGCCGGTGAGCATGAGGGCTTCCTGGTCTATGGTGGTGTATCTGGCCGGAGGTCCGGGATCAATGGTCTTGAAACCCACCTCTATCCTGTGCACCTTGGTGACCTGTGGTTTTAAGACGTTATCAACAATAGGTATCTTGAAGTGCGGGCCCGGTGATGTGGTCTTCACTACCTTGCCGAACCTTCTTATGACGCCTATCTCTTCAGGGGCTACGGTGTAAAAGGAGTTTACCGCGATAAATACTATTGCGATGCCCACGATTACAATGCCAAGCGCCGGCACCCGCTGCTTGAAGTCCTTAAAGAAGTCCCCTGATTTCTTAAGTACGGCCTCTAAGTCAGGGGGTCTGTTGCCCGGCCTTTTTCCGCCAGGACCACGAGTGCCGTGCCCCCAGGGGCCGTTATTGTTTCCGTTACCATTTCCATTTTCCATGTTATACCTCTCCAAACCAATAGGCTACACGCTTTATGGTGTGATGTCAAAGTGTAAAAAAATCCTCATGCCTGCCTCTGCTACAGGGAGTTTTGTCTTTCTGCTCTCTTGCGGCAGGGAGGGCGGGTAAGGGCCGCGCCTCTGTGGCTGCGTATTACCTGTAACTTCGGTGTTGTTGGCAGAGAGAGCATATGATTTAATCGCAGTAGAGGTTTTTGAGAGCCATCATCCTTTATAATTCACAGGTCAGATCTTTTACGGTATAATATTTGTAGAAAATCCCGCATCCATTGAAAGAGCCCCTCGTACCCCTGCACTCAGGGGTTTCTTAAGGTACAAGGTCTTTAGGCATGAAGATACTCCCATACAGGTCACCGCTGCGGATGGTCATTATCATGACCATATCCATATACGTAGTGGAATTTTTTGTCATGATGGTGCTGAAGCGCTTTGCCCCCTCCTCGCCTGTTATCGAGGCCTTTGTAGACTCTACCCTGCTTATTGTTTTTCTGGTGCCCTTTTTATTCCTCTTTTTATTCCGTCCCTTGATTATCCATATACGGGACAGGCAGAAGGTGGAGCGTGACCTCATAAAGGAGCGCGACAGGGTGCAGCGCTACCTTGACGTTGCCGGGGTAATGCTTGTTGTGCTTAATCGTGATGGAACGGTAAGGCGTATTAACAGACGGGGCTGTGAGATACTGGGTTACACCGAGGATGAGGTGATGGGCACTAATTTCTTCAATGAGTACATTCCCGAAAAATACAGGGCAGAGGCCCTTGGCGCCTTTAACGAGATCTTTGTCTCAGGTCACGCCTCGGGGGAGTCCTACGAGGGTATTATCGTAACAAGGGGCGGCGAGGAGAGGGTAGTGCTCTGGCATCACAGGGCCTTGATGGAGCAGGGCGTAATCCGCGGAGACCTTGTCTCCGGTGAGGATATAACGGAGCGCAAACGCATAGAGCTTTTTCTTAAAGAGAGTGAGTCAAGATTCCGTCTGATTCACAACACTGCCTTTGACGCCATAGTTATAGCCGACAGCAACGGCCGTGTTACCGAGTGCGACCCCGCGGCGGAAGAGTCTTTTGGTTACCCCCATGGCGAGCTTAACGGTGTTAGCCTCATTGAACTTATGCCTGAAAAATACAGGAAGGCCCATGAGGAGGGCTTTAAGAGGTTTCTTGATACCGGTGTCTCTCGCATACACGGCAAGGTTCTTGAGCTTGAGGGACGGAGAAAAAACGGAGATGTCTTTCCCGTGGAGTTCACGGTAAACAGCTTCAGCCTTGGTGAGAGGGTCTTTTTTTCCAGCACCATCCGTGACATAACAGAGCGTAAAAAGGCCGAGGAGGAGAAGGAGATAATACGGCTCCAGCTTCATCAGGCCCAGAAAATGGACGCCATAGGCAGACTCGCCGGAGGCATTGCTCATGATTTTAATAATATACTCACTACCATACGTGGCAACGCAGAGCTTACCATGGAGCTTGTGGGAAAGTACGAGGAGGCGGAGTCAAACCTGCGCGAGATAATTCTCTCCGTGGCCCATGCCGCCAAGCTCACGCGCCAGCTCCTTATATTCAGCCGCGGTCATCCCTTTGAGCTCCTGCCCATAGATCTCAACGTTACGGTTGAGAGCCTTCTTATGATGATGAAGAGGCTTCTTGGAGAGGATATTGAAATCACCACCTCTCTCTCAGAGGGGCTCTGGACTGTGCGCGCTGATGAGAGCAGCGTGGAGCAGGTGCTTCTGAACCTCTCGGTGAACGCCCGTGACGCCATGCCCGGCGGGGGCAGGCTTACCATAAGCACGGAGAACGTACCAGCCGGGAGCGCGGCACACCCGGGGGCAGGCAAAGACGGTTCCCCGGGCTCGGTATGCCTTACCGTAAGGGATACGGGCACGGGTATTAAGAGAGATATTCTGCAGAGGATTTTCGAGCCTTTTTTCTCCACCAAGGAGACGGCCAAGGGAACAGGGCTTGGGCTTGCCGTGGTGTATGGTGTGGTAAAGCAGCATGGCGGCTGGATAGATGTGACAAGTACAGAGGGCGAGGGCAGTGTCTTTCGCGTGTTTTTACCTGCCGTGACCGAGGAGGCCGAGGCGCTGGGTGAGGCCGAGGTGGTATCAGAGGAGGTCCTCGGCGGCAGGGACAGACGGGTCCTGCTCATAGAGGACGATACGCGGGTGCGCTCAGTTGCAGTGGACGCCCTTAGAGAGCATGGCTACATTGTCTCAGAGGCTGCCAATGGCAGGGACGCCATGGATGTTTTTAACGGCGAGCCCCTGGGCTTTGACCTCATATTCAGCGACGTGGTTCTCCCTGATATTAACGGCGTGGAGCTTGTTGAGAAAATTATAGAAAAGAGACCCGCTCAGAAGGTGCTGCTTACGAGCGGATATGTGGGGGATAAGTCACGCTGGGAGGTTATTAGTGAGCGGGGGTACAGGTTCCTGCAAAAACCCTACTCCCTGGCCGACCTGCTTGAGGCCGTAGACTCGGTAATCAAAGGCGACGTTTAAGCTCTTCGGGGTTTTTCGCCTTAGAATTTATTTGCTATTACGCGGCTTCCAATGGGTCTTGGTCCGCCGTTAAACCATCCGCTCTCGCGTCCGCTGAAATGCGAGTCTCTGCCTATGATGATGTGGTCCTGAACCACAAGGTCTACGGCAACAGCGGCGCGGTGGAGTATGCCCGTGAGCTGCCGGTCTACGGCAGAGGGGCTGGGGTCTCCGCTGGGGTGGTTGTGGACAAAGATCACGGAGTGGGCGTTATTCTTAAATGCCCGCTCTATTACCTTTCTAGGGTATACCACGGTCTGATTGATGGTTCCCTCGTGCAGGGTCTCAATGGCAAGGAGCTCGTTTCTTGAGTTTAAGAATAGGGCGATGAATTTTTCCACCCTCTCGCCTGAGAGCGAGAGGTTCAGGTACTCAAGCACGTCTTTCTTTGAGCTGATTACGTCTTTACCCATTATCCTCTCGCGTAGATAAAGAGAGGCCATCTCTTTTAGAAATCCTATAAGCACAACGGCGTTGTCTGTCATGCCCTCTACGGCCTTAAGCTCATCTCGCGGCGCGTCAAAGACCCCCCGCAGGCCCTTGAAGGTCTTTATCAGCCTCTTTGCCACAGGGCATACATCCCTTCTCGGCATGGCAAAGGTAAGGGCAAACTCAATGGTCTCGTGCTTTTGAAAGCCCCGCAGCGCGGTCTTTAAAAAGCGGGCTTTCAGATGCTCTTTATTCTCTCCGGGGGAGGCCGTTACTGTCATTTTTTTGTCCTTTTCCATAAGGGAATCTGAGTTTAGTGGGGCGTTCAAATGAAAATTTACCTCCGCCCACGGCACCGGCGTCTCTTGAAATACTACGCCACACTTTATGTGAAAACTCGGACAATCACTATAATAGTCTATATTATATAGGAAAAAAAGCTTTTTGTCCCCTGTACGATTGTACAGTAGATAACCTTATATAATATAACGTCTTGTTTATTTTTTAAACTGTCACGGCTGTCAGTTACGTGAAAAGTCAGTTCCTGTTAAAAAATATACATGGAACTGATGGTGCGCGAGAAGGGCTTTTTGATAAAAACCCTCTCTGCCTACGAAGAGATGGAACAGGGCTATCGCCTGAGACACGAGGTCTTCAGCGAGGAGCTGCGGTGGGCCCCTATATCAGAGGACCGCAAAGAGGTGGACCGCTACGACAGCTTTGCAAGCTGTCTCGGGGTCTTTGATATGGAGCAAAGGCTTATTGGTTACACGCGTTTTATTACCTCACCCAGACCTTTTATGATAGATAAGGAGTTCGCCGGCCTTACCACAGGTGAGGAGCGGATAAAAAAGAGCCGGGACATGGCGGAGATAACACGTTTATGCGTGAGAAAGCAGGGGAGAAGGGCTGATTATATCCTGAGAGTATCGAACCTCTTATATAAGGGTATATATCACTGGAGTCTTAAGATGGGGATAAGGCATCTTGTCATGGTAGTTGACAGGAGGTATTATCGTCTTCTGCGTTTTACCGGTATCCCCGTGAAGATGGTGGGAAGCTTTATCGTAATGCCAGATAGCGTGCAGGCCGCTGTCATCAGGCTGGACCTTGATGAGTTCAGGGAGGTGGCCATATACAAGAGCCCTGAGTTTTACTACTGGGTTACTACTGAACCAGACCATGTTCCATCGCAAGAGCTATCGCATGGGCCTTGTTAACGGCGTTTAGCTTGTGCTCTATGTTCTGAACATGAAACTTAACCGTCCTCTCGCTGATACTAAGTATCATTGATATCTCCCAGTTAGTCTTACCCTCCTTTACCCAGGCAAGAACCTCTCTCTCTCTTATGGAGAGTCCCGTGGCCTTTTTTCTCTCTATGGCGCAGATCCTCTCAAGGGCTATGTGTATATGGGGCACAAGAGTGTCCAGTATCTTCTTGTGGTGCCCCCTGAAGCGGTCTCCGCCTCCGGAGAACGAGAATATGCTGGCCATCTCAGAGGACTGGCCCATGAAACCAGAGGCAACACCGTACCTCAGACCAAAGTCTCCGGCAAGATTCATGAAGGAGATGTCCTCTTTGCTTGTTAACTGCTCAGTAGCGTCTTTCCAGAAGTAGCTCTCTTTTGTCTTTATCTTGTGGCGTATAATGGGGTCTACCTTGTATAGCTCCCTGGAGGCGTAAAGCTCCATCCATTTGCCGGGATAATCAAGGTTGAATATCTTTTTTACGCTTGAGAGCTGCCCTGACCTGATGGCCCCTATGCCGCATATGCCGTGGTCCGCGGAGACAAGGTCTTTTATCATCGTAAGCAGCCGTTTGAGGTCGCCGTCGTTCTTGCATGCAAGGCTTGAGTGAATTATCTCAAGGATAAGGCTAAGTTCAGTTCTGGAAAAATCTCTGTAACCCATATGTCTCTCCAAGTGTGGGTGTGATTACTGCAGCAATGGTTTCTCTGCCGCTCGTTGCTTTTTCCCCGAAGGGTCCTTCACTGAGCTCTCGGTGATGGCTATATTGAGGTGCAGTATAAGCGCCCCCAGAAGGTCTTTGTGGCGCTCGGTGAATACGTCTTCAGCCGAAGCAAAACAAAAAAGGCTGAACATCCCCGTGGCAGGGATATATAGACTTGAGGAGATACCGTACTTAAGACCAAACTCGCCTGCCCACTCCGTAACCGCACGGGCCTTCTCATCGGTAATACTTTGCCGTATGTTGGACCAGAGCTCGGGCTCGGAAAACTTCATGTGATGCCTGATTATGGGGTCGTGCCTGTATAAACCTTCCTTGAAGTAAAGGTTAAGCCACTCATTGGGATACCCTGATTCAAGGATGTCGTTAATGGTTATAGCGCCCTTGGCATCAATAATACCCGTGCCGCATACAGCGCAATCCGCGTTCAGGAGGTCTTTTACCCTCATGAGTAGACCAGCCGCCTCTGTATGAGTTACGCATTTACTGAGGTCGTCTATGAGCTCAAGAATGGAGATAAGTTCTTTTTTGGGAAAACCGGTTATTGTGTTCGTCATAGGAACGTTACTCTTTGGCGGTTGTGTTTGGAAAGAACGATGTCTTTTTATTTTACCCCTGAAAAAGGTCTTTGTAAAGAGGGCTGGCTTTTTTCTTCTCTAAGCCTGTACTCCTGTATGCTCCTGGTTCTCATATGCCTTCTCTGGTCTACGCTTTTTACGGAGTGGCACTTGAAACAGTTGCGTATGGGAAAGGCCACTTTGTCGTGGCATCTGCCGCAGAATTGCCCCCCCCAGATGCCAAGCATGGAGATCTTCGAGGCACCGGCCTTTTTCTTGAACATCTTCGGGTGACATGGGGCGCAATTAAACCACGCGTTGTGTGCTGAATGGGGAAAGACAACATCGGGCATGAATTTTAACTTGGACTTAATGAGCACGTCTTTATTAAAAGACGGCGGCGACGGCGGAGGGCCGCCCAGAAGAGAGTCTTTAGGGGTTATCTTGCCTTCTCTCATGGCCCTGGCCCAGTCCACAAAACCGTACCTGTCAGTGGGCAGATACTCAAGCGGTATGACAGAAGGCGTGGGGTCCATTACACCCCATTTATCCCGCTTGATGGTAGAGCCCTTTTGCTCCTCGTAACGCTCTGCAGGCCTGTCAACAGGGGCGGGCATCATGGGCCTCTCAGCGGCCGTAACACCAATGGCCGTAAGAGTCGTAAAAAAGAAAAGAATATGTAAAAAACCCTTTATCATCCTTGCCTCCTTACTTTCTTTTGGAAAAAAGAAAGTAAGACAAAGAAAATCAATATGGGAATAAATGCGGCTTCATTGGACCAGCCTTATGTCTCCAACTAGTCAAAGTCAAAAAAAAGAAACCAAGACAAAGAAAATCAATATGGGAACGAGTATCAGTTCATTTAAACTTACTTGCGTCCTCCAGCTAAACCTTGAGAAAAAGAAACCAGGACAAAATTATATCTATCTCCACGCAGGTGCCCTTGTACTGCTGCCTCTTAAACTTCTGCCTTTTTTTATACTACCGGTGGGATTCTATTATTATACACTCTCTTATATCTCGATAACAAGAGGAAGTATAACGGGTCTTCTCTCAATGGTACGGTTGAAAAACTTTCTAAGCGTTCGTTTAATCTCTTTTTCCACCTCCAGCTGCTCGCTCTTTGTCTCAGAGTTCAGCTCATCAAGGGTCTTTACAACAAGGGTCCTGGCGCCATCAAGGAGCTCGGGGCTCTCGTCCTTAAAGGCAAAACCCCGTGTGATTATATCAGGGCCGTAGATAAGCTCACCGGTCTTCTCGTTTAAGGAGAGCAGTGCTATTACCATGCCGTCGCGTGCAAGGTGCCGTCTGTCTTTTAATACCATATCACCAGTATCGCCAAGTCCTTTGCCGTCCACAAGGACGCGTCCCGAGTCAACGGTGCCGGTTTTTTCGGCAGAGTCAGAGCTTATCTCAAGCACATCTCCGTCTTCGGCGACGATGATATTCTCTGCGGGTATGCCAACGCCCTGCGCAAGCCTTGAATGGAGTACAAGGTGGCGGTACTCGCCGTGTACAGGTACGAAAAATTTTGGTTTGGTCATATTGAGCATTATCTTCAGCTCTTCCTGGCTGGCGTGCCCCGAGACATGTATCTCAGAGACTTTCTCGTATATCACCGTGGCGCCGCGCCTGTAAAGGTGGTTCATCATGGCGGTAATGGCTTTTTCGTTACCTGGGATAAGCTTGGATGAGAGGATAACCGTATCACCTTCTTCTACCTTTATCTGTTTATGGTTGTTCATGGCCATGCGTGTCAACGCGCTCATGGGCTCGCCCTGGCTCCCTGTGGTAAGGAGCAGAGATTTGTCCTTGCCAAGGTTCTTAAGCTGCTTCATATCAACGATAAGCCCGTCCGGCGCATTAAGATAACCCAGCCTCATGGCTATCTCCACGTTATTGACCATACTCCTGCCGTTAAGTATTACCTTGCGTTTGCAGCGCACGCAGGCATCAAAGACCTGCTGCATCCTGTGTATGTGAGAAGCGAAAGTCGCAAGTATAACGCGCCCCGTGGCCGAGCGCAGTATCTCTTCAATATTGGCGCCTATCTCTTTTTCCGATAATGTGTAACCGGCTTTTTCCACATTGGTGGAGTCGGAGAAGAGGGCAAGCACCCCGCTTTCGCCGTACTCAGAGAAACGGGCGTAATCAATAACCTCGCCGTCAACAGGGGTCTGGTCTATCTTAAAGTCCCCGGTGTGTATGACAACCCCGGCAGGGGTGGTAATGGCAAGTGAGCAGCCGTCTACAATGGAGTGGCTGACGCGAAGAAATTCTACCTCAAAGGGGCCTGTAGCCACCTTGTCTCTTGGACGCACCATCTCAAACACAGTATCCGCCAGCATGCCGTGTTCTCTTAGTTTGGCCTCTATAAGCCCCAGCGTGAGGGCTGTGCCGTATACCGGTGCGTTTACTTCTTTTAATACAAAGGGCAGGGCCCCGGTGTGGTCCTCATGGCCGTGGGTGATAAAGAAGCCCTTTACTTTTTCTTTGTTCTCTATGAGGTAACTTATATCCGGGATAACAAAATCTATGCCCAGCATGTAGTCCTCGGGAAACATAAGCCCGCAGTCCACAACGATGATGGAGTCTTCGTACTCAAAGACCATCATGTTAAGACCAATCTCACCGAGCCCGCCAAGGGGTATTACTCTTAAAACTCCCTTCTCATCTTCCATATTTGTCCTTCATTATCTTGATTTCCTTCGCGTAATTATTTTTTCGCCTGCAAGGGCGAGCTGTCCTTAATGGCGCAGCAGGTTTTGTATCTCTTCCAGTGTTTTTTGCATAAGCTCCTCATCGGTCTTGCCCTTTGTGGAAAAGGGTTTGCCTATGGAGAGCGTAGCGCGAGCCGGGGCCATCATGAGAGAGCCTTTTTTCATTATATCCCTGGTACCATCCACGGCAAGGGGCACGATATCTGCGCCGCTCTTTCTGGCAAGCAAAAAAGCCCCTTTTTTAAAGGGCAGAAGTGTGCCCGTGGTGCTTCTTGTGCCCTCGGGAAAGACCAGTACCGAGGTGCCCTCTTTTATCTTCTTTGCGGCCAGCAGCAGACTTTTAAGGGCCTTCTTGGAGTTTTCCCTCTCAATGCCTATGTATCCGGCAAGGGTCATACTCCAGCCAACAACAGGGATGCTGAAGAGGCTTTTTTTTGCCACCCAGCGGAATTGAGACGGTATATAACCCTGCAGAACAGGTATATCAAAGGCCCCCTGATGGTTGGAGAGAAATATCTTAGGCCCATCGCCTGTAATGTTCTCTCTGCCTATGACGCGAACCTTGACGCCGGCAAGTCCAAGGATAATCCTGCACCAGAAGGCGCCTATGGCGTGGACAAAACGCCCGCTTCTGTCAACAAGGAGCGAGAGCAGGATTATGGTGAAGAGTACGCCTGTTACGGGAAGCCCGGCTGTCCAGACCAGAATGGATCTTAAGTACATTATTTTAACGTATGGATGATTTACTGCCCGGGCGTCCATGCCCCTGTGCGTTTTTAAGGCGTTAATAGCCCTTAACTTGATGATAATATTCTACTTTTTTACAAAGGGGAAGTCAATTTTTACTTTACTCCGTCTTCTTCAAATATAATATCATCTTGACTTTGCGGACCATACTGATAAATTATTTATACGCCTCTTGCAGCCCCCCCATATACACTCCTCTTAAGGCCATTCGTCTTTGCCTTAAGGGCCGGGATGGTGAGGCAAAAATATTGTAAAAAAAAAGGAGTTTCTTATGGCCGGTGTAAATAAGGTAATACTTGTAGGCAATCTCGGCGCGGACCCGGAGGTACGTTATCTGCCGAGCGGCGTTGCGGTGGCAAATTTTAGTCTTGCCACAACAGAGACCTATACCAAGGACGGCGAGAAGGTTACAAAGACGGAGTGGCACAATATCGTGGCCTACAGAAGGCTTGGTGAGATATGCGGCGAGTTTCTCTCAAAGGGTAAGCAGATATATGTAGAGGGCAAGATTCAGACCCGCAGCTGGGAAAATAAAGATGGTGTTAAGCAATACAAGACGGAGATAGTCATTGATACCATGTAGATGCTGGGCTCCAAGGGTTCCGGCGGCGGCGGATCGTCATCTGCCGGCTCGCCTTCTGCGCCGTCATCTTCCGGCGACCTTGACGACGTGCCGTTTTAGCGGCGGCTCGGGAGTTGTGAAGCTTTTCAGCTACGTGGGGCGCCAGGAGTAGGTGCAATGAAGCCGCATTTGTACCTATCTTGGTTTCTTTTTTTTGATTTTGTTACGTGGGGCGCATAGGGGTAGGTGCAATGAACTTACACTTGTCCCCAGCCTGGTTTTCTTTGCTTACTTTCTTTTTTTTTAGTTACGTGGGGCATCGTGGGTAGGTGTAATGAACTTACACTTGTCCCCATCCCGGTTTTCTTTGCTTAGTTTCTTTTTTTTTGGTTACGTGGGGCATCGTGGGTAGGTGTAATGAACTTACACTTGTCCCCATCCCGGTTT
>JAJRZX010000152.1 GCA_024275045.1 Deltaproteobacteria bacterium | reverse complement strand
CGGGGGCTGTCTCGCCGTGACGAATCTCGCCCTCAAGCACTATCTGCGAACTTGCCGGAACCTTCAGCGGCACGGTCTTGCAATCCACAAGCTCTATGGCCTTTTTACGTAAAACCCCTTCAAAGTGAAACTCACCGATATTTTCCGGCACAGGCGTAACCGCGGCGATAGTAGTAGCGGGCTCGCAGCCAAGGGCTATTGCCACGGGCATGGGTTTTTTTGCCTCGTTCCATAACTCAAGGTGCCGCGCCCCGCCACGGTGGCGAAGCCAGCGCATGATAAGCCGCTTATCATCCAAGACCTGCATCCTGTAAATACCAACATTCAACGGGGCCTTTCCAACAGGGGAACCCGTAACCACAAGAGGCCATGTAATAAGAGAGGCAACATCCCCGGGCCAGCATTTAATTATGGGGATACCCGCAAGAGATGCCTCGGCACCCTCTCGCACCACCTCCTGACAGGGGGCATTGGAGACAGTCTTTGGCCCAAGCGTAAGGGCTTTACCGAAAAAAGGTATTTTTTTAACGGCGTCCCAGAGCCCGTCGGGAGGCGTGGGTTTTTGCAGCAGAGCAATGAACTCGCCTATCTTGATGAACTCGTCTTCCGTAACGCCAAGTCCCATAGCTACCCTCTCGCGCGTACCATAGAGGTTGGCTACAATGGGCATATCACTGCCCTTTACATTCTCAAAAATTACGGCCACGCCGCCGCTCTGCACAAGACGCTCCATGATCTCGGCGACCTCAAGTACGGGGTCTACCTCAACGGAGACACGCTTTAAAAGACCCTTTGCTTCCAGATGAGAGAGAAACTCCCGCATCTCGCTAAATACTGCCATAAAAACCTCCCTTACTTTCTTTTGGAAAAAAGAAAGTAAGATAAAGAAAACCAATATGGGACAGAGCTCGGTTCATTGATCTCTCACCCGGCCGCCCACGAAATTAAATCAAGTACGTATCAGGTCCATCGCTATGAAAAAAAGCATAAAACCGCCAAGCGCGGCGTTTGCCAGAAAACCCTTAAAAGCTACGCGCGGGACAGGATTGTTTTGCAACATCCTTACAAAAAACAAAAAACCGACAAGGGTTAAAATAATACCAGTATAATAATAAAAACCACGGCCCAGCAAAAGACCAAGACCTGTCATGGCAATGGCAAAACATATATAGAGACCGTAAAGAGCCCTGTAAACACCGCTGCCAAATAGTATGGCCGTGGACTTTACCCCCACTCGCTTATCATCTCTAATATCCATGAGCGCGTATATTGTATCATATGCCATGGACCAGAATATATTTGCCACAAAAATCAGAATGGCCGCAAGAGATACGCTATTGTTAACAGCAGACCAGGCCATGACAGCCCCCCAGCCAAAGGCCATGCCAAGTACGGTCTGCGGCAGGTGGCTCACCCGCTTTACAAAGGGATAAACCACGGCAAGTGTTATACCCACAAAAGAGAGGAGGATTGTAAGGCGATTTAAAAAAAGCACAAGTACAAAGGCACACCCCGCAAGCACCGCAAAGGCAAGAAGCGCCTCTCTTACCGAAAGGGTTCCTGCGGCAAGGGGCCGAGCGCGCGTCCTCTCCACCAGAGGGTCGAACTTTCTGTCTGCGATATCATTAATCACGCATCCCGCGCTGCGCATAAGAAAAGTCCCGAGAATAAATATTACAAGCAGGCGACCCTCTGGCACCCCTCCTGAAGCCAAAAAGAGCGACCATAACATCGGCCATAATACAAGGAGCGTACCGTACTGCTTCGGGAGCCTTATAAGCTCTGTAAAGGCATGGAGTTTTTGTCCTCCCGTTATGGTGAGACTCATTCTTGTTTTCTCCCGTGAATGAGGGTGGGGCAAAGGGCTTAGCCAGGGCTCTCGATGCACTCAGTAGAGATAAGCTCCGGGCTGAAGACCTCTATAATCGCCGCCTTTATGGCAAGCGTCCCTGATTTTTCACCTCTAAGCACATAACGCCTTGCGAAAAAAGTATATCCCGGCGGCAGGTGCAGGCCATCCGCAACAGAGGGGCACTGTATGACCCCGGCCTCAAGGTTCTCTTTTACAAAGGCAACGCCTCCCCTGCTAAGAGTTCTGCCTATGGGCTCAGGGACCTCTCCCTCAAGGGTCTTAAGCAGACCCGCGGCCGTGCTCTTTACTGGTATTAGCGAGAAGGCGTATATCAGGGGCCGCTTATCAGCCATTATCCATACGCCTCTGGCAAGTGCCTTGCCGCCATGGGCTTCCTGCAGGTAAGCGGCGCTCAGCCTGTCCATGGGACGGCGCTCCCTCACCACGGGCCTCACCTGTACCTCTATCTTGAAGATACCCTCAAGCAGCTCTGTCATGGAGTCCGGTGAGAATAGCAAAGCCTCTTCACGAGTACCAAGCCCTTTGAAATCATGGCCTTTCCCGCAAGGCCGCCTCCACGCTTGGAGTATACTGTACTCAAGACCGGTCATTTTATGAGGGGTTCAGGGTGGATAATTGCTTTTCTCCGATAATTCTAAAAAATACCATATAGAGCGGAGTTGGTCAATAACGGAAGGGTTATGCAGGGTAAGTGCGAGCATGCAATTAATTTAAAAAAACTCTTTACTCTACAGGCTAAGAGGTGTGCGGGGATAGTTACGGGGTTTGACCGCGCCAGGATATAAGCGCCATGCGTGACAGGTATTTAGATGAATTCAGATTAAAGGCAGCGCATTAAAAAGGCCGGGGCCCTTATAGGCAGATTAGCGTTAAAGCGGTGAATCATTTAAGAGGAGGGTAGAAAAGATGCAGAATCAGGACAACCGGAACACAAGAGTACTCATAACCATCCCCCAACTCCATCTTCGGTTTATCTGCGTAAACCGCCTGATTGGAGCAGCGGGGACTTATATCTACCCTACCTGTTCTGTACCGGTATTATAGATGGAGGCACGCTCTCTTTCTCTGACCTCTTTGCGGCATCCGCCTCATCTATCTTATGCAGAAAGGTATCAAGGGTACATTTTAATGCAGACGAGAGCCCCTGGTCTGATGAGCGAAGTATCTTGAGGAGTTTTCCTACAAGGATTATCTCATCAGCATCAAGCTGGCCGAAAAAATCACAGTTGCTGTGCGATGAGGCCCGTCCGTAGCTCATGGCCTCTTCCGCGGCCATGAAGTAGCCATCATTGTCAGGGCCGCCTCCGAACCTGTACATCTCTCCCTTGCCGGAGATTAACCAGTCAACAGAGAGTGCGTGAATCTCAGCAAACCTTAAGACAAGGTCTGTGGGCATCTCGCCTCTTTTTTTGTAATTTGAGAGCGCCTGAGGCGTAACACCTAAAACCCTGGCAACGGCGGAGTCGTTTTTGAGCTTGCCTGCCCATCTCATCCGTTCAATTGTATCAAGATAATGAACACCCATGTCCCTATTCCCCCTTATTATAATATAAAAAAAGTAAGCCTTTTGTTCCTATCCAATTCAGAGCGCAGTGTAATAAAAAAATCGTCTTAGATCCCGAACTTCAGCCCCAAACCCCGGTTAATTTCTCCGCTATTCTCTTTCAAGAGGTCGCTTATGCAAGCTTCAAGGGGTTTGCCTATTCAGGGGATAATTGGCTGCCCCCTGTAATCCGCCTGCCCGGCCTTTGTTAAGGCATCCGCTACTCCAACCTCCCCACCTTGACGCTGTCCTTGTCTTTGCCTTTGCCCCTAAACCCCCTTACACTTATAAATCGGTTGAATCTTACAGGGACTTAAGGTTTTTATCTGCACATAATAAATAAAAGGTAACAACGCCTTTATATTATGGGTACAGAGTACCATAAAGAGGGTTGTAATTCAATCATATATGTATAGAAGACTCATAAAGAGACCTTTTAAGATGGAATGTCAGAATATAAACATTATTATAGGTCTGTGTCAATTGTTTTATCTGTCTCCTGGTGTTTTTTTTCTTATATTAAAAAAACAAGAGGGAGGGAGAAAAAAATGGGGATAACAGAGGCAGGAGCAGACATACATAAAAGGGCAGAGGCTATAGCCCGTCATGGTGGGCGGTACAGGGTTTGAACCTGTGGCTTCCACCGTGTGAAGGTGGCACTCTACCGCTGAGTTAACCGCCCATTGCGAGCATTTAAGGAATTGGGATATTTCTGTGATAATATATTAAGGACCCTTTAAAGTCAAGAAGTGCTTGAAGGGGCGCGGCTCTAAGGGTATATTACAGAGATGAGAATACTTGGCCTTGATCTTGGCAAGAGAAGAACAGGGGTAGCCATAAGTGATGAGACCGGGCTTGTGGCAACGCCGCTTCAGACCATAAAGGCCGCGGGACGGACGAGTATTATCACTGCCCTGAAGGTCATTATAAAGGAGTATGCCGTTTCTGAGATAGTAATTGGTATGCCCCTTAACCTTGACGGCAGCGTGGGGCGAAAGGCCGAGGAGGTAACAAAGTTCTCCCGGGCCCTGGAAAAGGCCACCGGACTAAAGGTGCTGCACTGGGACGAGCGCTTATCCACTGTTGCCGTTACCCGTGTTCTT
>JAJRZX010000151.1 GCA_024275045.1 Deltaproteobacteria bacterium | reverse complement strand
AGTGGCCATAGGGTACTATAACCCCGCTATAACGCTATGCCGTCAGTCCATGATACTGCCAAACAGCTTCAGGCATGCCGCGCTTCCTACTGTATCTTCCAACTCGGGAGACTTGAATGTCATAAAGGGAATCATCAAGAAATCCACTAAGGTATTAACAGTGCTTGTTGCCTTTCCACTGGTCCTTGCTACGAGTTTATTTCCCACTGAGATTATTACGCTGGTCTTTGGCCCGGAGTACCTGCCCGCGGTGCCGGCGCTTGTTATCTTTGGCTGGGCATTTGCCCTGCAGATATACAACGCCCCCGTATCCGTGGCCCTTACGGCATCAAGGGATATTAATAAGTTCATACCCTGGGCCATGCTGATTTTCAGCATTGATATTATATGCGCGGTGCCCCTTATCATATACTTCAGCTTTGTGGGCGCGGCCATTGCTTTTTTAATCTCAAAGATAGTTGAGACATTTTTACGTCACTACCTGCTGAAGGTTATCTGGGGGCTGAAACTGGATACGCGCGCCTCGCTTATGAGACTCGTAACACCTATGGCGCTTATATTTATAGTGCTGCTCCTGGCTAATATCCTCTCGCTTGGCACTGTAAAGCTAATGCTGCTTACCGCGATACTATATTCAATTAACCTCTACTACTGTAAGGGGGTTCGCAGTATAGCAGGGTATATCCCCGGATTAAGGGGCAGATTTTAGGAGCTTTTTATGGCAAAGAACAAGGTAATCGTAATAGGGCTCGATGGAGCAACTCTTGATATAATAAGGCCCATGAAAGAGGCGGGTAAGCTGCCTGTAATAGCCAAACTCATGGATGAAGGCGTCTGGGGCGAGCTGGAGTCTACCATACCGCCGGATACGGCCCCTGCCTGGGTCTCCATGATGACAGGGGTGAATCCGGGCAAGCACGGCGTGTTTTTCTTTCTTGATAACCTGCATCTTAATTACGGGCTTGGCCGCACCCTTGGGGCAGCGGATATAAAGTTCCCCCCTATCTGGAAGGTGCTTAATGAGAACGATAAGACCGTAGCTTTTGTAAATGTTCCCTTCACCTACCCTGCCGTTAAGGTCAAGGGCGTTATGGTCTCGGGGATGTTTATTCCAAGCGGGGCTGATGTTCTGAGTTATCCGCCGGAGCTTTATCCCGAGCTTGTTAAGAGGATTGGCAGGTATGATATAGATGATTGGAGTCCAGAGGTAATAGGCATGTCCAAGACACAGGGCACCGCCGCCCCCTATATGAGGGCCATAGAAGAGATAGCGGCTATTACTGAGAGCAGAAAAAAAGCGGCCCTTATTATCCTTGAAGAAAAGGAGTGGGACTACGCCATGGTAGTCTTTACCTCCATTGACAGGCTTCAGCATCTTTTCTGGAAGGCCGCCGGCGCGCCGAGCAGCTCAGAGTACAGCGACGCCATATATAATGGTTATGAGCAGGCCGACCGTGCCCTTGGCGAGCTGATTGAGAAGGCAGGCAAGGATACCACGGTAATTATTACCTCGGACCACGGCTTCGGGCCGCTGGAGAAGCATTTTTATGTAAACAAATGGCTTGAGGAGATAGGTCTGCTCAGGTTAAAAAAAGGCGTTGGTCCCAAAAAGCTGGTAATGGCCGCCCCGAGTCTGCATAAGATAGCCCGGAGGCTTTTCTCCATATCTCTGCCTGAGTGGACCAAAAAGGTGAGGCTCCCACTGCCTGTAATGCGGCCTCGGGACAAGGATGAACAGATAGACTGGGCCAGCACCCGGGCCTATGGGAACCAGAGCGGTATAAATATAAACCTCATCGGCAGAGAGCCCCGCGGCTCCGTAGATGCCTCGGAGCGCGAGGCCGTGCTTCAGAAGATAGAGGCCGAGTTTAAAAAGCTCAGCGATGACTCCGGAAAGCTTATCGGCGACTGGATAAAGAGAAAAGAGGATATCTTCACGGGCCCCTTTTGTGAGGATGCCGTGGACCTGTATTTCTCAGTAAAAGAACGCTCTTATCTTCAGAACTCAAAGCTTCATCAGAGAAGCAAATGGGGGGACGCGCCTCTTAGCAGCGGCATGCACCGCATGAACGGAACATTTATTATGAACGGTCCCTTCTGCCGTAAAGGCGTGGAGATAACCCCGAGGATTATTGATGTTACCCCCACAATACTGTACCTTATGGGTGTCCCGCTCTTAGAGGATATGGACGGACGCGTTCTGGAAGAGGGCATAACCGCCGAGTACTTGAAGTCGCACACCATTAAAAAAACTACCTCCATGGAGCACAACTCCAGCGGGGAGATATTCTCAGACGAGGACGAGACAAGGATAAAAGAGAGCCTTAAGGGGCTTGGATACCTCTCATAAAATTAGTAAGGAGTTTTACCTTATGAACAAGAAGCGTACACTTATTATCGGTCTTGACGGTGCGACCTTT
>JAJRZX010000150.1 GCA_024275045.1 Deltaproteobacteria bacterium | reverse complement strand
TTCCGGGTTTCTTAAAGTAAACGCGGCCTCCAGAGGGACCGTCCATGGCGGAGAGCCCTTTTGCTACCTGCCTGAAATCAGCGCGAAGCGTTTTTATGGTCTTATACTTAGCCTCAAGGTCGCCTACAATATCCCCGGACGTACCTGCCGCATAGGCGCAGCGCAGGGGGCTGAATAGAAGCAGCATAAGAAAAACACCTGAGATAAGACCTGAGAAATATTTCATATTCATGAACGCTTCAGCAGCACTTCGCGGGGTTTGCTGCCCTGCGGCGGGCCTACTACACCGTCTTTTTCCATCTTCTCGATTAAGCGTGCCGCTGTATTATAACCTATCCTGAACCTTCTCTGCAGGTACGAGGTGGAGAGCATATCAAGTGTGGCGGCAAGGGCCACGGCCTCGTCATAACGCCTCATAAACTCCTCGCCAAGGTCCTCGTCATCGCTCTCATGAGCGGTCTCGTACTCTTTTATCATCTCCTCATCATAAGCAGGGGCTGCCTGTGCTTTCCAGAAGGCGCTTATCTTATGTATCTCCTCCTCGGAGACATAAACTCCGTGCACTCTTCTAAGCCTTGATGTGGTTGGGGGAAGAAACAACATATCGCCCTCGCCAAGCAAGGTCTCAGCGCCTGAGGCATCAAGTATGGTGCGTGAGTCCGTGCGCGTGGGCAGCTGAAAGGCTATGCGCGCGGGAAAGTTTGTCTTTATAAGCCCTGTCACAACATCCACCGAAGGACGCTGCGTGGCCACCACAAGGTGAATGCCGGAGGCGCGGGCCATCTGCGATAACCTCACCATACTCTCTTCCACGTCTTTACCCGAGGTCATCATCAGGTCAGCGAGCTCGTCTATTACAACAACTATATATGGCAGGCGTCTGTGCTCTCCCTCGGGCTCGGTATCCTCTGCAGCGAGGATATGGTTGTACATATCTATATTCTTTGCCCCACGTTCCGTCATCAACCTGTACCGTCTTGTCATCTCAGCCACGATGCTCTTCAAGGCCGCGGCGGCCTTTCTCGCGTTTGTAATAACAGGGGTAATAAGGTGCGGTATGCCCTCGTATGCCGTAAGCTCAAGCATCTTGGGGTCTATCATTAGAAGACGAAGGTCATCGGGGCTGGCCTTGTAGAGCAGGCTCGTTATCATGGAGTTAACGGCTACGGATTTACCAGAGCCCGTTGCGCCGGCTATAAGCAGATGGGGCATCTTCGCAAGGTCTTCCACAAAGGGTTTGCCTGAAATGTCTTTTCCAATAGCAAGAGTAAGGCAGGACCTTGATTTTTTAAACTCATCACACTCCACAAGCTCACGAAAACATATCTTGTTCTTGGTACTGTTGGGTACCTCAATGCCTACCACGGCCTTACCGGGTATAGGGGCGATTATCCTTATGGAGAGGGCCTTCATGGCAAGGGCGAGGTCATTGGAGAGGTTAAGGATCCTGTTAACCTTTACACCCGGGGCGGGCTCGTACTCGTACATGGTAACAACAGGGCCGGGCCTTACCTCCACTACCTTGCCCTTAATGCCGAAGTCCTCGAGCTTTTTACCAAGAACCCGTGATTGAAGAAGAAGCGCGTCTCTGTCTACGCTTCCGCTGCGCTCGATTACGTTATCAAGAAGTTCAATGCCTGGAAGGGTAAAATTCCCTGCGGGAACGGTAAACTCAAGGGGCTCGGTCTCAGAGGCCGCGGCAGCAGGCTCTGTCTTTGGCTGTGCCACTGCTGTTTTTTCACTGCGCTCCGAGGTAATAATATTGGGCTCCACCTGCGCCTCTGCGCTTAGGCGTTCTGCCTCAGCAGCTTTTTTCTCCAGCTGAGAGGCGGCCTTTGCCTCTTTAAGTTCAAGGGCCTTTTTTTCTTTAAGAGAAGCGGCCTTTTCTTTAAGGCGCACCACCTTTCGCGCCGCTCTCTCAGAGCGCTTTTTCTTGAACC
>JAJRZX010000149.1 GCA_024275045.1 Deltaproteobacteria bacterium | reverse complement strand
TCCTTTTTCCGTCAAAAGGCCGCAGTACGCAAAACCCGCCTTTCACGTCACGAAAACCCACTTTTGCACCGTAAAAACCGCTTTTACGCAGGACAAATCTGCTTTATCCTGCAAATTCCGCTTTTTTCCGATAAAACCTTTTTTTCACGACTCATGGACAGGGCACCTGTTGTCACGCCGGCGCTTTACAGACCCTTTGAGGCAATATACATTACAAGGTCTCTCATCCTTGAGGAAAAACCCCACTCATTATCATACCATGAGAGGACCTTTACCATGTTGCCGCCAATGACCTTGGTAGACGGCGCATCGATAATGGATGAGTTTGAGTTGGCGCGAAAATCTATGGAGACGCAGAGCTCCTCGCAGTATCCAAGTATTCCCTTCATCCCGCCTTCTGCCGCATCCTTAAAGGCAGCGTTCACCTCTTCCGCTGTTGCCGGTACTTTAAGCTCGGCAACAAGGTCCACAAGAGAGACCGTGGGCACGGGTACCCTTACGGCCAGTCCATCGAGTTTGCCCTTGAGGTTAGGCAGAACCAGAGACACGGCCCTTGCGGCCCCGGTAGAGGTGGGTATTATGGAGAGAGCCGCTGCGCGGGCCCGCCTGAGGTCCTTATGAGGCAGATCAAGTATCTTCTGATCATTGGTATAAGAGTGAACCGTTGTCATAAGGGCCTTGACAATACCGAATTTCTCATCAAGCACCTTTGCAACAGGGGCAAGACAGTTCGTAGTACATGAGGCGTTGGAGATAACTGCGTGCTTATCAGGGTTGTAATCTTCGTGGTTAACACCCATGCATACGGTTATGTCCTCATTAGTGCCAGGGGCTGAGATAATAACCTTCTTTGCCCCTGCCGTAAGGTGCATGGCGGCTTTTTCACGGGACCTGAAGAGCCCGGTGCACTCAAGGACAATATCAACCCCAAGCTCTTTCCACGGAAGATTAAGCGGGTCGCGTTCGGCCAAGACCTTGATCTTCCTCTCATTTACACGGATGCAATCGTCCTCTGAACAGACTTCGGCATCTATTTTCCCCATAACAGAGTCGTATTTCAACAGATGTGCCAGTATGGAGGCATCGGCGAGATCATTTACGGCTACGAACTCGATCTCCGGATTTTCAAGCGAGGCTCTTAAGACATTCCTTCCAATTCTACCAAAGCCATTAATGGCCACCCTTATCGCCATCCTCTTATCCTCCTTGAATAATTTATATTAGTTAACAATTCCATAAGTTTTAAAGGCCCTTACAAGCTCCGCCACAGGCATCTGTCCCGGGGCCGAGCCCTTTGTCACCGAGGCGTAGGTGATAAGTGAGCCAAGGAGCGGAAAAAATACGCGCGTGGCCTTGCCCTGCGGCCCCATGGCTATGATAATCAGATCACTGTTGCCAATAAGCAGCGCGGTGAGCCTCAGAATCTCGTTGCGAGAATTTGCCGTAGCCGCAATCTTTATGATATCGCCCCCTGCGGCGCGGCCTTTTTTTATAATCCCCAAGAGACGCGCAGCGCCGGGGGTGCTCTTAAAGTTATGGTATGAGATTATCATCCCTACGCCGGCTTTTTTGGCCTGCAAGATGATACCCTTAAACCCCGCGGCACTTACAAGCTCTATATCAATGTAGCTTACAAAGGGCATAAGGGCTTGGAATACAAGCCTTTTTTCCTTCAAGGTCATAGCGTGAACCCCGCCCTCAGCCCTTGCCCGACAGGTGAGAAGCAGAGGGACCTTACCGCACCCATCGTACTCCCTCAGCCTCTTAACGGCCCGTAAAAGGCTCTCAGGGGTTCGTTCATCAAAGGTATCGACCCTTAGCTCCAGCATATCAGCCCCTGCGTCAAGGGCCTTTTTAACCGTTCTTTTCTCAATCCGCCGAACTATTACCGCCGTTATGGAAGGTTTTGCCGGCAAAAGAGGGTTATTTTTTTTCTTCATTGAGTATATGTGTGGAGAGGTAAGACTCCGTGGCCAACCACCCGCCCCTGCCCGTATCTTAATAAGCTCTATGTGGTGGGCCGGCCAATCCTCTTTTCAAGTAAAGAGAAAGTCTTCAATGTATCCGAGTGTGAGTAGATCTTATACACCAATACTTAACTTAAATGGCGCTCAAAAGTCAAGATAAAAGACCCCTCAGGGGCCAGGAAGAGAAAAGATCCTGTTCAACCTGAAAACCATACTTTCAAGGGATAGACGACATTGCACAGAGTATGATATTATTAATATTAGCCCCCTCTGTATCCACCAAAGAGAGTTTTTTTATAAATACACAAAAAATACCAAAAAGACTTGTTTTTTAATCAAATTTTTAACCTTTCTTTAACCTTTTATACTATAATATGGAATGTAGAATAAGGCATGGCAGGACCGGTGGGGTATAAGGGAGAGATTAATCTCCCGCAAGGCCTCTTCACTTAAGGAATATTGTTATGGGCGCAAGTCTTATAGTCAGTGTTTTTCTTGCTTTTTCCCTCTCTCTCAGCTGGTTCTCGGGAGACAAGGAGAATGGTCTGCTTGAAGACACCATTGCCGAGACTCGTGCCGAACAAGAGGCTATAAACCAGAGTTACCAGCT
This sequence comes from Deltaproteobacteria bacterium, assembly GCA_024275045.1. Classification (GTDB taxonomy): domain Bacteria; phylum Desulfobacterota; class GWC2-55-46; order GWC2-55-46; family JADFVP01; genus JAJRZX01. The sequence goes on along the minus strand of JAJRZX010000149.1, from coordinate 24,985 downwards.
CCTTACGTTAAAGATGCGCGCAAAGGACGCCCAGGAGGCAAAACTTAAGAAAAAACTTGATAAGGAAATAAAAAAGCAAAAGACGCTCAAGCGCAGGCTCTCCATGGAGCAAAGAAAGCTGAGAATGGCTGTTGAGGCCGGGACTGCCGTGGACATTGAGGGTGAGCGTGAGAAGATACGTAAAGAAGTAGAAGAGCGGGCCAGCCAGGAGATTGCCAAGCTTGAGGCCCAGATTGCTACAATGGCAGAGGAAAAACAACGCCTTGAAGAAAATGCCGGTAACGGGCTTATCGCAAAGAACGGCAGCTCAGATGGTGAGGGTTGGGTTCAGGCAGAGCTTGCCAGAGCCAAGGCCCGTGAGGCCGTAGCCCAGTACAAGGCATTGAAGACAGAGCTCAATGAGTTGCGCGCAGCGCAGGAAACAGCCCGGGCCATGAGGCGCAAGAGCGCAGAGGAAGAGGCCCTGGCCAAAGCAAAAGCAAAACGTGACGCCCTTACCGCACGCCTCAAAGCCGCAGAAAAGACCCTTCAGTCCTCAAACGCAGAGATCAACAACAACATAAAAGAGAACAACGACAACGCTGCTGAGGCCCTTGTATCTGAGATGGAAAAGGCCAGCATGCTGCTGCGCCGGAAGATAGAGCAGAGAGACAGGGCCATTATGGAGCTTGAACACAACGCCAAGATTGCCATAGACAAAGAAAAAGAGAGCCTTCGCAGTGCTCTTGAGATGAAAGCCCGTAAGATCGCCGAGCTTGAGCAAGAGCTCAATGTCTCCAAGACAAGAGAAGAGGCTCTGAGAGCCAGCCTTCAGAAGAGCCCAAAAGCTACCGAAGGTGTCTCGGCACCGGTGGACAGCAGGAGAATAGACGCCCTGCGGGCCAAGATACTCAACTTACAGGCAAAACTCCAGGAAGTAGAGAACAAAAAGCAGGATTTCGCCGATCAGGCCAAAACCGAGATCGAGTCGCTGCGCAGGAAGACGCGTCAGCTTGAGACAAAAAACACGGATATGGAGAAGGGACTCAAGGCTAGCGGGCCCCTTAAGGCAAAAGCCCTCAACAACAGAGATGAGCCCTTAAAGATAGAGGCCCTTAAAGAAGGTGCACCGCTAAAGGCAGAGGCCTTTGATGACGGTCTGCCCCTTAAAGCCGAGGCATCGCAGTACGGCGAGCCCTTAAAAGCCAAGACCTTTGATAAAACTCAGCCTCTTTACAAAGACGAGATGCCTATTCAGGCAGAGACCCTTAAAGAAGGCGAACCCCTGAAAGCCGAGGCCCTTGACAACAGCCTGCCCCTTAAAGCTGAGGCATCGCAGTACGGCGAGCCTCTGAAGGCCGGCATTAACCCGGCTGATGAGATGAGCTCGGGACTCATGTACAAGAGCCCGGGGCTGCAGACAAAATTAATGGACAACGACCTTGCGGACCTTCAGAGCTTGGCCACAACTTACGTGGCCCAGAAGATGATAGACAGGAATGTGGAGCTTGAGGCTCAGCTGCAGGATACACGTCTCCGTCTTGCCGAGGCGCAGAGCGCTTACCGCGACGCCACCGCAGGTTTTTCAGGCGAATCCAAGTTCACCCCTGGCGGAGAAGACACAAGGGCTATAATCACAAGGTACCGCAAAGCCGCCACCACCATAACGGCGCTGAACCAGAGAAACGTAGAGCTTGAGGCACGGGCCAGTGATACCGCAAGAGCCCTTGCAGAGGCCGAGGCCGCCCGTTTTATTATTGAAAAACTGCAGGCCAGAAATCTCGCCTTGGAACAGAAGTTCATTGCCATGGAAAGAGCTGCCGCGGAAAAAGCAGCAGCCAGTGCAAAACCCGCGCCCATGATTGAGGTAAAAGATACGAGGCAAATCAAGGCTCTTTCAGGAGAACTCACTGCAAAAGAGAGCGTGCTGCCTGATGAAAAAGTAATGGACGCGCTAAATAACAGCACAACGGCTCTGGCCGCGCCGCGCGCCTCTGATATAGATATTATAGACGTAAAGATACTGGACCTGCCTCTTGAGTACTCCCAGTCTGCAGCGGGCAACCCTGTAATGCTGGCGAGTATAGAACAAGACAAGGCCTCCCAGGAGATGACGGACGCCCCTGCCTCGGCTATGATTGCCGCTAACCCTGTGCCTCTTGAAAGAGACAAAGAACTTTACAAGATAATCCGTGTCATGGAAGATATGAACTACGCTCTTCAGGCCGCACAGGACGGCTCCCATGCAAGCCGCCCATCCCTTGCGGAGATACATGAAGAGATCCGTAAACTCAAAAAAACCATACTGAAAAAAATCGACGAAGGCGCTATAAGCATTGAAGACATCGTCCGTAACGCAGGCGAAGAAGGAAACTTCACCTTTTATATGGTGCAAGAGAGTGATACCGCAGAGGATATAGCCGGCAAAAAAGAGCTCTACGGAGACCCCTCCCTCTGGCCGCTTATCTACAAGTACAATCAATCAAGGCTCAATCAGGACGATATAATAAAGTCCTCACGCCTGCTTATTATCTATCACCACCTCCCCGAGAATGAAAAAGCAGATGCCGCGAAAAAGGCAGAGAAGTTCGGAGACTGGAATAAGTGGAGTAAAGAAAACAAGAGGATACTTATTGAAGACTGGATAATGTAAGGGGGGCCGGCGGGTGGTGGGCGTTGGGCCCGATAAGGTTGTGGGGGAGTAGAGTGGAGCGCAAAGGAGTGACGGGATGCAAGTGTATGTAAAATTAAATAATGATTTTTTAGAGGGGCCTTCTCGGGCTCTTTTTTTTGTGAAAAAAAAGGTGGTCTGCCTTTCAGGTGTTCTCATTATGTAAGTTCTAAAGTGTGCCTATGCGGTTTAACCGCGAGATAGCACGGAAAAGGGGCAAATTTTTTATGCAATATGGCTTTGATCCGGAAGAACTACTATCGCATAAAATTATAGTAGACAAACTTTCCGCAGCCCAAATGCAACTCCACTCTGCGATTAAAATGTTTTTTTATGAGTGGGATGTTGTCTCTCAACATACATTGATAAGCGCGGCCCACGGCATACTCTATGATCTTGCAAAGAAACAGGGAATCAACGGCTCCATTAAAGATTCAAAACAGATACCATCAAAAAAACGTAAAGACTTTATCAACGCCATACATCTTCCACAAAATTTCTTTAAGCATGCCAGTAGTGAGAGCGGACACAAACTGGAATTTCGATATAAAGTCAGCTCATTTTATCTCTACGACGCGCTCCGTTTATTCGTATTACTTGGCGGCGACCTTACCTATCCAATGAAGGTATTTTTGTTGTGGTTTGAACTTTCATACCCAGATTTGCTTTGCTTCCACCCTGTGGAGGAGGACCTGCAGACAATACGTGAAAACATTACAAACCCCGAAGACTTTAAAACTCTGGGTAGGAAACTCATTCAAGACGCGCACTCATAGCATATTGTCCTTAATAGACCTGTGATTTTTTCCGAGTTTTCTTTTGTAATTAATAACCTGAAGAGGGAGCTGAGGAGGGTTTTTTGGCGGTTAACATACGCACAGGGTGCTGTGGGAGGTTTTGTTTTGGCCGGATTTAACCGGGGTTTATCTGACGATGAGGAGAAAAAAAGTAGAGGAACCCGTGTTTCTCAGGTTCCTCTACCAGCGGGCAGACATATTAAATACCCAGGTTGGTTACGGCAAAGATAACAATAGCTGCTACTGCCACGTTAAGACCTATACCAAAGACCGCTGTTAACTTATCTGTTTTATTCATGATATCTACCTCCATGTATTGAGTTCTTGTGCTTTCCTTAATCCGCTATCTTGATTCTCATTATACAGACCAGTTGATTAAAAATAGATGAGAGAAGGGAGTTTTTTTAAAGGCTTATCTGCGTGCTTATACCCGCTCCGGCCCCACTGTTTTGGAACCAAAGGTTACGCAGGAGACCGCCTCTTATCTTCTTCTCTTGCATGGCCGTTGTGAGCCGTGATAAAACTTAACCCATGCGAGACCATGCCCTGCAGATACTTCAGAGTGTCTTTGGTTACGATTCATTTCGCCACTCTCAGGAAGAAGTTATTCACGAGCTCCTCTCAGGTAAAGACGCGCTTGTGCTCATGCCAACGGGCGGCGGCAAATCCCTCTGTTATCAGATACCGGCCATAGTGCGTCCGGGCACCGGCATTATTGTCTCCCCTCTTATCTCTCTAATGCAGAACCAGGTGAACGCACTGCTGCAATCAGGCGTTCGTGCCGCTTTTCTTAACTCCTCGCAGGAGAGCGAAGAGGCGGGACGCGTAAAAAAGGCCCTTATGGCCGGAGAGCTGGACCTGCTCTACGTAGCCCCGGAGCGTCTGCTCTCGCCGGGTTTTCTCACCCTCCTTGGCAGAATTAAACTCGCACTCTTCGCCATAGACGAGGCCCACTGCGTCTCGCAGTGGGGGCATGACTTTCGCCGCGATTATCTGGAGCTCTCTGTGCTTCACGAAAAATTTCCGCAGATACCGCGCATAGCCCTTACGGCCACCGCTGATGAGGCCACTCGCCGTGAGATAATAGAGCGCCTTGGCCTTGAAAAAGCCCGAGTCTTCATAACCGGGTTTGACCGCTCCAATATCCGGTACAGCATAACCCTTAAAGACAACCCGCGCCAACAGCTGCTGCGGTTTATAGAGGAGAATCACACTGGAGAAGCGGGCATAGTCTACTGCCTCTCCAGAAAAAAAGTCGAAACCACGGCGAAATGGCTGAATGAGCATAATATAAAAGCCCTTGCATACCACGCGGGGCTCTCTGCTGAGATACGTGCCGGACACCAGAACCGATTCCTGCAGGAAGATGGAATAATCATAGTTGCCACCATTGCCTTTGGTCTTGGCATAGACAAACCCGATGTGCGATACGTTGCACATATGGACCTGCCAAAGAGCATTGAGGCGTATTATCAGGAGACAGGACGCGCAGGGCGTGACGGACTTGCCGCAGAGGCATGGATGACCTACGGTATGCAGGACATTGTTTTGCTGAGGCATATGATTGAGAACTCAGAGGCCGATGAGAAGAGAAAAGGTCTTGAACGCCGCAAACTCGACTCCCTTGTGGGTTTGGCCGAGATTACCACCTGCCTAAGACAAGCGCTCCTTGCCTACCTTGGTGAGACCTATCCCGGCAGCTGCGGCAACTGCGATACATGTCTGGAACCTGTAGAGACCTGGGACGGCACTATCGCGGCGCAAAAAGCCCTCTCCTGCATCTACCGCACAGGGCAGCGTTTCGGGGCGGGGTACGTAATTGATGTGCTCCTTGGTAATGAGACGGAGCGCATGAAAAGTCTGGGGCATGAGAAGCTCAGCACCTTTGGTATTGGAACCGAGCTCAGTGCCGAGGCCTGGAGGTCTGTTATACGCCAGCTTACAGCAAGAAATTTCCTCTGCGCCCCTGCCGAAGGCTTTGGCTCCATAATGCTTACAAAAGAGGCCGCTGCGGTGCTTAAGGGTGAGGTTAAGATAGAGCTCAGAAAGGAAAAGAAGAAGGTTAAGAAGAGTAAAAAACCGCGTATTCGCCGCGGCCGCGGCGGTGTAGAAAAAACCCTCGCGGCAGGGGACCATCAGTTATGGAAGGCGCTTAGAGAGCGCCGCACCGCGCTGGCAAAAGAGCAGGGAGTGCCGCCATATGTAATATTTCACGATATAACCTTTATGGAGATGATAGAGAGCCGTCCGAGAGACCTTAATGAGATGAGCCTCATCAGCGGCGTGGGAGAGAAAAAACTCGAACTTTACGGCAGGGATTTCCTCGCCATCATTAATAAATACAGTATAAGACCCTGAGATGCCGTGTAGAAGAGAGCAGCCGAACAGTTAACCTCTCAGCGTATCTCTTTAGGGGGGGAAAAGGTACCACCAACCTTGTACTGCCTGCCCCCCTCCCCCCACAGCAACCGGGACGCCTTGTACTCTCCTTGGCCCCACTTATTTACATTTACAGGCCGTTAAAAACCTCTTAATGCACGAGACGCGCCTTCCACGGGTCGGCAATTACGCTCATGGCCTCTTCAAGGCGCTTTACAAGCCCCTCGCGGACGCTTTTATTCTCCACAACATCTTTTTTTGCCGCCTCAAGCCCTATACGCTTAATAAAGTTAAAAGTCCTCTCCCCATAAATGGCCTCTTCACGGTAATACTGCAAGAACGCCCCTGTTATCTCCATAACCTCTTCATCCGTCTTAACAGTACAGAGCAGCTCTGCACCGCGGGTCCTGGTGCCTCCGCAGCCCCCTACGTATATCTCCCAGCCGCCGTTAATGCCGATAATTCCAACATCCTTTATCGCCGACTCGGCGCAGTTTCTCGGGCACCCCGTAACACCCATCTTTACCTTCGCAGGTGTCCATAACCCCTCGAATCTCTTCTCCATAGCCACGCCGAGCCCCATGGAGTCCTGAGTCCCGTAGCGGCAAAAAGCCGAGCCCACACAGGTCTTTACCGTGCGCAGGGCCTTGCCGTATGCATACCCCGAGGGCATCTCAAGGTCTTTCCATACCGCAGGCAGGTCCTGCTTTGATATACCAAGGAGATCCAGACGCTGCCCTCCTGTAACCTTCACAAGGGGCACGCTGTACTTTACGGCAACATCTGCGATACGGCGAAGCTCATCAGGGGTGGTAACGCCGCCGTACATCCTTGGAACCACGGAAAAGGTATCGTCTTTCTGAATATTTGCGTGCACCCGTTCGTTAACAATCCTTGATGTGGGGTCATCGCTGCTCTCTCGGGGCCATACCATGGAGACGTAGTAATTAATGGCGGGCCTGCATTTATCACAACCCACGGTCTCCCAGCCAAGTACGTCCATTACAGCCGCAACGGATGTAAGTCTGCTCTCGCGTATGTTTTTTATCAAGTCATCTCGCGTGTACTTTGTACAGCCGCAGATACCGCGTGCCTCGCTGCTGCCCTGAAAATCAGAGCCCAGAGTGGCCTCAAGTATCTGCTCCACAAGGGTTCCGCAGCCGCCGCATGACGTGGCGGCCTTTGTCTCCCGCTCCACGTCTTCGCGGGTAAATAGACCTTTTTTCTCAATGGCCTCCACTATGGCGCCCTTTGTCACACCATTACAGCCGCAGATAATAACATCATCGGCCATGGCCTCTATGGCGGCAGAGGGTTTTCCGCTTATGCCGTCGCCAAAGAGTATGGTCTGACGTTTCTCCGCTATATCCTGGCCTCTCATAAGGTGCGAAAAAAGACGCGGCCCGTCGGAGGTATCGCCGTAAAGCAGGATTCCCTTAATCTGATTATCTTTTACAAAGAGTTTTTTATATTTACGCAGCCCTCTGTCAAAGAACTCTATGCTCTCTACGCCGGTACCGCCGGAGACATTGCCGGCAGAATAAAGCTCAATGCCGGGAACCTTTAACTTTGTTGAGACGGGTTTATTTACAAAAGATAGGCGCCCGTCACCGGCAAGGTGGTTTGCCAGCACCCTTGCCTGCTCAAAAAGAGGGGCAACAAGGCCGAAGGTAGCACCCCTGTGCTGCACGCACTCGCCAACCGCGTATATGGAGGGGTCATAGGTCTGCATGGTATCGCTGACAACAATGCCGCGCTCGCAGTATATTCCCGCTCCTTCTGCCAGTGCCATATTGGGTTTAATCCCCGCGCTCATTACAACAATATCCGTCTCCAGCGAGGAGCCGTCACTAAATAAAAGCCCCTCCACCTTCTCGCTGCCTGTAACCTCAGTGGTCTTTTTGCCAAGAAGTATCTTCAGCCCCTTTTCCTCAAGGTCCTCACATAAGAGTGCCGCGCTCTGCCCATCAAGCTGACGCTCCATGAGCCTGTCCATAAGGTGAACAATGGTAACCTCAATCCCAAAGCTCATAAGTCCGCGCGCGGCCTCAAGTCCAAGCAGACCTCCGCCTATGACAGCGGCGCGTTTGGCGCGTCCCGCAACGCCCTTAAGCTCTTGGCAGTCATCTATGTTTCTAAAGGAGAGCACACCTTTTTTATCTATCCCCGGTATTGGCAGTACAAAGGGCACAGAGCCTGTGGCCAGAATAAGCCTGTCATAAGGTACCTCACTGCCGTCACTGCCGATAACAAGGCGTTTAACACGGTCTATACGCTCCACAGGACAGCCCATGCGCAGGGCAATGCCATTATCCTCATACCACTTAAAATCATTAAGGGTAATATCCTCAAGGGTCTTCTCTCCCGTTAGTACGGAAGACAAAAACACCCTGTTGTAGTTGGGATGCCTCTCCTTGCCAAAGAGGGTAATATCGTACTTATTCGGCGAAAGCTCTATTATCTCTTCAATACAGCTGACTCCTGCCATGCCGTTACCTATAACCACAAGTCTCATCTTACATCTCCTCTTATTCAAACTCTCTCTGAATGGGAATCATAAAGAGTAGTTTTATAACCATACAATCTGCCCTGCGCCTTATGTGCAAAGGCAAAAATGGAATTAACCACCTGCAACGCCAAAAGATAAAGCGCTGCCCGGCCATCCCGGTATGCTGCTTTACTCATATCTTACAGTAATTATACTGCAAAGCCTGTGCCAGCGTTTTTTTAAGTACAGGAATGGGCCCTAAAGCAAGGGCGCAGACACATCTATGCCTTAAAAAATGATAATAATAACAGTATATTAGACTTAAGGTGTCCTTTCCGTGCGCTGCGTTCGAACCTGCCATGCGCAGCTCTCACCGAAGGTGTAAGAGGCTTTTATAAGGCTAAATGTGCCTATTTTTTAAGCATATTTAAGGCTGCCTCAGCAAAAACAATATCATATAAACTCAACAGTACCGCCATAATCCTGTAACAGAGGCAGAGTACTCTCAGAGACGTTAATGGTTGCGATACCGGTGAGATCTTAAAAACAAAAAACCCGGATAACAATAAAGGAGCCTTCTAATGAGTACAAGAACCATGGGTAGAGGAGTGTATATGCGGATGAAGACCATGGCCTTTCAGCACAGGATGCACGGAGAGAACATAGAGAGCTTGTCCGCCTTTGGCGCGCCGCTAAAAAAGGCAAAACTCAACATAATAAACATCAATAGGCTCGTCATACGCTTTGGGGTCGCTCTACACATCGTGGCAGTAAGCATTATTATCTATGCCCTCCTCTACCTGAGGTAGGTAATAAGGGGGGCAGGAGCGAAGGGGTGTGGAGAAGGGACAAAGGATAATATGGTGATATAGAGAGGGGCGGAGTACCGCCTTGCCGGAGGGAGGGAGAGAGGAGGGGGTGAAGTTTAGTCTTCCAGGACCACCATGGCCGCTGTTACTATAGGGTCTATCTTATCGATATTCATAATCTTTTCCAGTAAATCAGCGGTGATGCGCCGTCCCTTTGGCACAAGTAACATCCCCCTTGCCGTAGCAAGGTCAGACGCAAGCAGCATCCCGCTCTTGATATCTGCTATGGGTATTCTTTGGCTGAGCTTATCATCGGCTCTACCCTCCATGAACTCCACAAAAGAATTAACCACCTCCGGGTCAAGGCCTTTGCCGCTCTCGCGCCGCACAACAGCCATGGCGTCAAGGCGGAGCAGAGGATTGTCCTCGCGGTGCCTCACCGTCTCATATAACTTGCAGACAGCGAGTATTCTTGCGCCGAGATTAATTTCTTCACGCCTCAGCTTGTCGGGAAAACCCGTACCGTCATACCGCTCCATGTGGCTTCTTATGATAAGGCCCGCCTGCTTGAGCATGTCAACGGATGAGAGAAGTGATTGAGAGAGTACGGGGTTGTGCCTTAGCAGCGCTCTCTCGCGCTCACTTAGAGACCTGGACTTCTTATGAAAAATATTCCTGGGCAGCCCTATGAGCCCGATTGTATGCAGGTTTGCAGCCGCTTCTATGAGCTCAACGTCTTTAAGGGGTAGCCCCATCTTCTCGGCAAGCCCCCTTGCCAGCACTGCTATACGCTTGCAGTGCCCTCCTACGGAGGCATCAAAGAGCTCCGTTAAATCAGTGAATAATCTGATAAAGACGAAAAAGTTCTCTCGAATCTCACGGGTCTGCTCACTAACGGCGCGTTCGAGCTCCTGATTAAGGTCAACGAGCTCGGCAATGGAGATGAACTCACGGTACCTCTTTTCCTGAATTCCCGAGGCAATCCTCGTGGCGTCATCGTACCTGCCCTCCTTAAGCGCGGGGATAATTTGCTCATCCCTTGTTTTCCTGAAGTCCTCCCATATCTCTTTTATTTCCAGAACAGCGGAGCGAATCTTAGGCTGCACCTCAGCGCCCTCATGAAGCATATCCTTAATACGAGCGTCTATGGTCGTTGTTGTCTCTGTAAGAGCCGGCATAAGGTCAATAGTCCTTGCCCCGCTTCTATCAAGGACCATGGTTACAAGCAGCCTCCGTACCTCCTGCAGTCCCTCCTTAAGCTCATAGAGCCTCATATCACTCATAAAAAAAAGGCCTCCTTTTGCATTTACCGCAATTATTGATTGCCGCCATGTAAAAAATCACAAATGTTTAAGGGATACACTTTTTTGGGATTTTCCAAGAAGGGCGAACAATAGCCGTACTCTTTATAAGGTATGCAATTTATTGGCCAAAACATCAAAGGGGGCTAAAAGAAAAGGGCTGCAGAGAGGGGGGGAGTATGGGTAGCAACGTCTTTTTTCGCGACAAAAAGGAAAAAACGCAAATAACAGGGAAGCTGATAATGAACATCCACGCAGCACCATGGGTAGAGCAGAGACTATTGGAGAGACCTCATACATGGATGCAAAAAGGCCGTAACCCCTCGATATTACATAGAAAACATCGAAAAATTACGGCCTTGATTTATATGGTGCGCCTGGAGGGTTTCGAACCCCCGACCTACGGATTCGTAGTCTTTCCAATACCCTTCCTTCAATACTATGATACGTCCTAATTAGTTGTCTTTGTTAGGAAAGAGGCATTTTCTAAGGGCTGTAAAGTCCAGCCGGATATGTCTATTATCGTCTCTTTAGTATACAAAAACTATACAGTGCCGGTACCGCTGATGACATCGTGAGGAGAGGTCTTGCAATCCTTCCTCAGGGCTATGGGGCAGTACGCCCAAACATTACAATCTTCTTCATGCTGAGTAGATAGAAGCGACCGGGTGGAGAGGTTGTGTTGTTTTATTGAATTTAAATCTTAGAAGGCCGATGAAAAGAATTCTTTTCGGGTTTTTTGCAAGGCTTTCATTTTAAAAAGGAGAAAAAAACTTATGGCAATATTCGAAATAATCCTATTTTCTGTCACAGGTGCGGCCCTCTATTTAACGGCCACACATGAATTCAAAGGACCTGAGGAGATAGCGGGCAAAGAGAGTATCCCGCTCTCCAAATCCCTGCAAGCCGGGAGGGGAGATACGGTGGAGCAATCAAACGTAGCAGACCATAGTAAGGCTACGTTAGAAGTAGAGGGACGTCAAGACTCATCGGCTGTTATCACTCCGAGGGCCGGAGAGGATGGGCCGGTACACTTTGCGGGCATGAAGTTTACAGGCATGTCTGCCGACTTCGTCAGGAAACATATTATCCCGCACTTGAGGACCTTCGAGAGTCAGGGGGCAACGCCACTTCTTATCAAGACCATGAATTTCCTCGAAGGATACGGGCGGTGCCCCTCCGTCTTCATCGGTCCAAGAGATCTTAACACCGGTGACCTCTATTCGCAGAAGGCGCTCCTCGCAGAGGTGTCCCTCAGGGACCACTCCTATCACGTGGCGAAAGAGTTAATCAGACTGGTCAGGGAGAAGGATCACAGCTACGATGACCAGACGCCTCTGGCGGTCATCACCGGACTCTCACACGACATCGGCAAGGCCTCCGCATACGAGGCCCCCGGTGCGCGCCACGGACCGGGTCATGCGGTAAGAAGCGCGGCCATCTTGAAGGAATTGGGGAGTGATGTTGCATTTATCGGGTTTAAAGACGCCGTGCAGGCCGTAAGAGATCATCACACGTCGAGCCAGCACCCCTTTACCCTTCTGCTTAAGGAAGCTGATAGCCGCGCAAGGGAGACCGAGCATAAGCAGATCGCCCGGAACTATTCCATAAAGTCTTTTTACGAATGGTTCGAACCATGGCACTTCATGGCACGGCTGGAGTCCAGTATAAACCGCATAGATGACGATTGGCAGTGGAGAGCATTATCATACGATGGCGTAATCTATTGTCGAGAGGATTTAATCTATGAGACAGGAAGAAGGGTATGCCGCGAGGCACGAGCCATGGAAGCCCTCTTCATGAATGAATCGAAAAAAGGAAAGGCGCTCAAAGCTATGATAGATTCGCTCCGAGAAGCAGGCTTTGTCCATGAGATGCTCCCCGAAAACCAGTACTCATTAGAATTCGAGGTAAGCGATATTAATGATGCAGAGGATAGAGAAAAATGTTCACTCGTACCGCTTAAATGGGAGGAGCTGGACTTTGAAATTATTGATCGGAGGGGTTGGGAGCAATCACGAGACCTTATGATAACTCGTTGTTGAGAGTGCACTACTGAAGGGGGAGGGTTTTCTTCAGCACATGGCTGGGGATGGTCTTCTAACTTTTACGGCCCCGTATTTTAGGTGCAATGCGTTTTATTAACAGTATGAAAATCCGCTAAATGTAAAATGAGCCCATGACATGGCAGACTAGCGTGACTCCGGGAAAGTGGGGGAAAAGCCTCTCAAGCCTTAAAGGTGTGGTTAATTATACTATTACCATTCAACAGTGTCAGCGCTCGGTAAAAACCCAGCCACCTTGGATCGATTCAAAACCAGCAATTCCGACTCCGGCTCGGTATTGCGTAAGTGTTACCTTTCTTGACGGCCCTGAAAGGATCGGCAATTTTCTTGCAATTTTGCATTTAAAATGCAAAAATACGCATAAGGAGTCTCTATGCCCGAGCGATACATTAAAAGGTCCCTGGAGCCGGTGTTGCGGCGTGCGGTAAGAGAATTTCCGGCGGTGGTGTTGACCGGGCCGCGCCAGTCGGGAAAGACCACGCTCTTGAAACGCCTTTTTGGCAGGAGGTACCGGTACGTCTCTCTTGAACCGCTTGATGTCAGGATGGCCGCAACCGAGGACCCGCGCGGTTTTATTGAGATGTACCAGCCGCCCATCATTTTCGATGAGGTTCAGTACGCCCCTGATCTACTTCCTTACATTAAGGAAAAGATAGATGCTGACCGGGCAAGGTACGGCCAATACCTTATCACCGGCTCGCATAACCTTCTTCTAATGGAAAAAGTCACCGAGTCACTCGCAGGACGGGCCGCCATGTTAAAACTCCTTCCGCTTACCAGGCGCGAGGCCGATGGGCGGCCTGATAAAAAACTCCCGTGGGAGATACAGAAGCCGACCCATGATAAAAAGTCCCTTAGCACCCAAAGACTCTGGAAGGAATTCCTGCGCGGAAGGTACCCCGAGCTTGTAGTGCATCCGAAGAGGGATTGGGCCCTCTGGCACTCCGCGTACATCCAGACATACCTGGAGCGTGATGTCCGCACCCTTCGTCAAGTCGGCGACCTTACTCAGTTCCAGAACTTTCTCAGGACAATTGCCGCTCGGAGCGCGCAGCTTCTTCGCCTTTCCGACCTCTCGCGTGACCTCGGTATTGCGGTAAACACGGCCAAGGCATGGCTCTCCGTATTGGAGGCGACGTACCAGGTAATCGTACTACGTCCATACTTTGCCAACGTTGGAAAACGGCTTGTGAAGACGCCAAAGGTCTATTTTACCGATGTAGGCACACTCTGCTATCTTGCAGGCCTAAAGGACCCCGAGCATGCGGCAGCCGGCCCCATGGGCGGGGCCATAATAGAGACAGCGGCCGTATCGGAGATATACAAGACGCTTGTTCACCGTGGAATTGACCCACGAATGTACTTCTGGAGAACATCGGCAGGCATGGAAGTGGATATCGTGGTAGAGTCCGCGGGAATGCTTGTTCCCATGGAGATAAAGCTTACTTCTACGCCGAGGCCGGCTATGGCAAAGAGCATCCGGGCATTTCGTGAGGATCTGGGAGAAAGGGCCGCCCCGGGTTACGTCGTGCACACGGGAGATATCCGCCTTCCACTGGGCGGCGGTGTAACGGCCCTGCCCTTCAAGGACCTATGATATTTTGAAAGATAACTTGCCGAAAGATCGATAATGTATTGTTAAACCAAGAGATCATGGCTTCCTGCGCCATTCATAGCCGACTACAAGATGCCTTAAGCGAATGTGCCCGCCTGAGAGAGAAAAACAGGCTACGTCGGGCGCACCCTGACCTTTCGGACAAAAAGTCCACCATCGGCGATTCACAGTAAAAGTAACGCCGGGGCCGCTTTATCAACCATATCAAGAATCTCTCATGGAGAAAATATGGGGACGTTATATATTGATTGAAGATTGCTGTTTTGAGACACAGGGGAAATTCTAACTGCCGGTCATTGCAACCCAGACCTCTATTCTCCGGCCTTGTCCATATCCAGAACCATCTGTTGAACATTTTTAGTAAAAAAATTTTGCACATCTTCCCAGCCAGGTCTTTCCTTGCCGATATACTTTGGGTCGGGGTCTGAATCCGCGTCATTGAAGAATACGAGAGATTTTCCGATATGCACGGGATTAATCCTCTCCCTACCAAAACGTTCCATCATATTTTCAGCAACCTTCCGAAAGGGAATTTCCTGTAAAACAAAATAGAGGTCAACAAAGTCACGCCTTGCCCCCTTCTGGCTTATTGCAATAACCTTCATGGAGGCAACATCTATTATGCCGGCAACAGGTATCCCCTTTATCTCTTTTTCCTTACCAGTAAAGGGATAGGGGTAGTGAAACATGGAGACCTTTACCTTGTTCAGGGTGACGGTCAATGATCCGGCGCTCTCTTCGAGGACAACGGGGTCTAGGTCGAGGCGTCTTAACTCGGAGAAGATTCCTTCGGTAGAGAACGGTCTGGCAGTGAAAAAATCAAGGTCCACAGATAGCCTGTGCCCGAGTTGCAGGGCCAGGGCCGTGCCTCCGGCGAGGATAAAGTCGTGGGCATGGACAATTCCTGAAAGATCCTTCAGTAGCCCTCTGACATCAGAGGGAAGGCAGTTAAGATGCATGACTCTCATTAAACCATATCCTCCAGAAGTTTTTTGATCTCAAAGATATTTTTCGAGATATTTCCAGTGTCTCAAGAATACGTTTTGTGGGATAGACCCTCTGTATCCACTTAAGCGCATCCAATCCACCAAGTTCAAGGACCCTCTCGATAATATATCTTGAATGCCTCTTAACGTCGACCATGGCCGGGTCCGTATCCCAGAAGAGGTAATGGTACTTCTCAGGCACGTTTTTTTCGCTCTCAAAACACTTTATTTTAGCGGCAACGCGAGGCTCGGAAATAGGCCCCAGGTATTTGTGTATCACCTTTTTGCCGCTCCGGTATGCGAGGTAGGCATACTTTTTATCTTTTATCACTATACTCATAGCCCTATTTTACCAAACATTGTTGTCTAAATAAAGCGAAAAATGATACGATAAAACCATAATGAAAAGGAAGAGGTTTTATCGTGGCAGGCTTTGCAAGGACGGCGTAATGAACCATGGTCATGCTTTGCGCTATTTACAAAACCCTTGACATAAACTTTACATAACTGTTATCATCGCAGTTATGTATAAGCCGCGTTTTGACATAACCCCGGAGCTCTTGCGGCTGGTTACGGAGGCCACCGAGTTACGGGCGTGGATAAACTCAGCCGTGGTGGACGTCTCATGGCTGCCCATCCTTCAGCAAGAGACTGTGGCGAGATTGGCCCATTCATCCACGGCCATCGAGGGAAACCCCCTGACGCTGCCGGAGGTGGAGGCACTCGCCCGTGGTGAAGAGATAAGCACTAAGCCCAAGGACAGGCAGGAGATATTAAACGCCCTTGCGGCCATGAAATGGATATGGGGAAGAAAAGAGGGCGCGCCCGTAATGGAATCCGACCTCCTGCGCCTCCACCAAATTCTCACCCGAAAGGTCCTGCCCGATGAGCAGTCCGGACACTACAAGACCCGCCAGAACAGGGTAATCAACCACAGGGGTATAACGGTCTATACGCCCCCGCCGCCGGATAAGGCCCAAGGTCTTACTCTTGAACTCCTCAAATGGTTGAACTCCAGGGAATCCAAGGTTCTCCATCCAATTATAGCGGGCGCTATCGCGCATCACCGCCTTGTCTCCATCCATCCATTCTCAGACGGGAATGGCCGCATATCAAGGGCCCTTGCCATATGGCTCTCTTTCTCCAGGGGCTTCGACACCCACCACCTCTTTGCCCTTGACGAGTTCTTCGAGCAGGACAGACAGCGCTATTACCAGAAGATACAGCAGGCGCGGGACCTTGATGACGACCTCAGCTACTGGCTCGAATACGTGGCAGAGGGCGTAGTAGAGACACTCAACAGGGTAAAGGAGCGGATACTCGGGCTGTGTATTTCTCTTAAGGCCCCTCACATGGTACTTACGAAGCGCCAAGAGGATATCCTGCGCTTCCTCAGAGATCGTGGGCGGGTCAAATCCCCGGACATAGAGAAGGCCTTATCCCTTACGAGGGCGCGTGTAGGCCAGATAATAAAGCCCCTTGTGGACGTCGGCCTTGTGGTCAGGGAGGGGCAAACAAGGGCGACGACGTACCGCCTGCCATAAGGTCTTTACGAAGGGGACAGTATGAAAAACATATGATAAAAGATTGCAAAAAGGGTGGGGACTAAAAAAACAGATACAAAAAAAGAAACTGTCTAAGTCGCTGGATTCAGAAGTAAACAGGAGCCCCGCTCGGAAATCAGGCAGTTATGTTTGCTCCCTTGAAGGGTCTCATTAGCCCCGTGCCGGTGGTTCGAGCTGAAGCTGAAGGGACTGGGGTCCTTCAGCACATGACAGGTGATAGTCTACTAACTTTTACGGCCCCGCGCCTCAGGTGCAATGCGTTCTATGCCCTTAATCTTGTCGAAGTGCGAGTCTGTAGATAGTATTTTTTTTATACCGTTATTTAACATGGTTGCGGCGTGGACAGCATCCCTGGCGTTTATAGAAGGGGACTCCTTGAGCAGGTCCAATGCCCGATCCATGTCATCGAGTGTAATAGGATAGACTTCTTTACAGAAAGTTTTCATGGCCCTATACGCCTCCTCTGCTATAAGGGGCATATTGATACTGAAGTACCGGTGAAATATCTCCTGCAAGACCTCTGTACTTGCAACTACTGAGATATCACCAGCTTTAATGCCTTCGAGACACTCTCTGCATGGTTCTCTCAGGGGATGATCCCTGCCAAGTGCGTACATGATGATATTTGCGTCCAAAAAAATAATCTCTTTCATATGGCGTCACAGGGCCTCTTTTTTCGGGAATATTCCTTTTCCCATTCCTGATAATCATCAGGAGCAGGCACGGCCGAGAGGGAGAGAAGCCTGTCTACGGCTGTTGCGGTCTGCGTTTTACGTTTTTCCTCAACGTATACCTTTTCCACAGCCTCTCTTATGAGGGTCCCCAGTTTTTTTTTGGTCCTGGCAGAGACTTCCTCAAGCGTCTTGTATTCCTCTTCAGTAAGAAGAACCTGGGCCTTTCTGGTATAAGTCATTTCATATACCTCCTAATAAATACTACCAATAAAATACTCTTTTGTCAATAATATCATAGAATACTCTTTTGAAGTAATGTTGTACAATTAACTACACAAAGCAGTGTGAAGATTTGCTGAAGGCTAAATAAATCCATGACATGGAAAGGCTTTTGTTATAGAATTATTTTTCACAAGGAGGCCCTAATGCCGAAAAAAATAGAGCAAGTCTATCAGTTCAAGATTACGCTTAAGGGTATACGTCCGCCTATCTGGCGAAGGATTTTGGTGCCAAACAATTACACTTTCTGGGACCTTCATGTAGCCATACAGGATGCTATGGGCTGGCTGGACAGCCATCTCCATATGTTCGAGATACTCAATCCAAGAAAGGCGGCCCTTGAGAATATAGGAACTCCGACTGACAATTTAGATGACTTTTTAAGGGTAATCCCGGGCTGGAAGCGAAAAATATCCTCCTATTTTTCTCCCAAGCACCAGAAGGCTCGTTATATCTATGATTTTGGTGACGACTGGGAGCATGATGTAAGGCTTGAAAAGGTCCTGCCGCGCGGGAAGGGAGTAACGTACCCGGTATGCTTGGCAGGCAAACGCGCCTGCCCTCCCGAGGACTGCGGCGGTATATGGGGATACCAGGATTTCCTCGAAGCCATATTAAACCCCTTGCATGAAGAACATAAGGAAACGCTCGAATGGGTGGACGGCAAGTTCGATGCCGAAGCCTTTGACCCCAATGAAGTGTATTTTGAAGACCCTGATGAACGCCGGATAATGGCCTTTGAATAAGATAAGTTTCCTGATGCTCCATGGTTAGATGAATACTTTTGGCTAAAGGCCATGGTAGTAATTGGGACGCGCTGTGACATAGCGTTAAAATAGCTCGAAGCCGCCGCTAACAAGGAGATAAAAACAATGAAACAGGGTAGCGTTAAGATTGTTGACCGGCTCTCCGCCGTTGAGGCCATCAAGCGTCTTGGTGAGGAAGATCTGCGTTTTTTAAATAGGCTGATAGTAGAGCGGCTTAATTTGATCTCTCAGGCCAGAAGCACCAGTCTCATGGCCGCATTCGGCATAGGTGATACGGTCAGTTTTCATGCCAATGATGGGAGGAAAATACGGGGAATTGTGCGGCGCCTCAATAAGAAGACGGTTAGTGTCTATACTGAAGACGGCCATCGCTGGAATGTGGCTCCCGCCCTGCTACACCTGGAAAAATCGGCGGAAGTTGGGATGGACTTTTAAGGATGTAGGGATAGCTGTAATTGGTTACGAATATTTTTTCTAATATGGCTATGAGGTCATTATCAGGATTGCGGAGATTTCTGATGTCTTACTGCGGTCAAGTGGCTGAGGCGCTGTCAACAGGGTTGATGAATCACAGCAACCGTCAAGGTGGTAAAGAATAAGAGCGCGAAGGCGGAATGAATGGGGGATCTTACGGGAGGATAGTCAGTTCATGCAACACTTCTTGTATTTTTTCCCGCTTCCGCAGGGGCAGGGGTCGTTTCTTCCGGTTTTCTGTGTGTTTATAATTTGTCCGCTAACCATTGCCGCTCCGATTGTCCTATCCGGTACTCTATCCATAAGCGTGCATAGGACGCGGTGGGTACGGAGCACTTTTTCATCGTTTGTCCTGAAGAGCGTGAAGCCGCGGTTATAGAACTCTACTTCTACAATATCGCTATCTAATACTATCTTCAAATATTCATACTCTATGGGGTCGACTGCCGCATACATGTCGCCGTAAGAGCCCGCGATGTTGAGTATGTCCTCATCCTTTATGGCGCGCCTTACCTCTCGCGGGATTTCCTCTCCTTCCCATACGTTCTTGGGCAGGTCCTCTGGGCTCATGCCGCGCTCCAACATGCCGCGACGATACTCGATTCCTTTCAACTCCTGGTCCATTAGTCTACGGTCTCCAAACATATATCTGAGTTTATCAATACCGTACCGGTAGTCTATCGCGCCCATGAGGGTACGGTTAACCTTCTTGTTTATCTCAATAATATCGCACTCATTTATTCCTCCCCCTATCTGAATACAAACTTTGTATTGATACGCCAGCTCATTCATGGAGCCAAGGACACTGCGGTTTCGCGTCTTCCCTATATCAAGACTCTTATACTCGGCTATTATCCGCTCAACTATATTTTCACGGAACCCTTCGCCTGCAAGGTTAAGACTGAGGTTAATTCTGAAGAGATTATCAAAAGTTTTGAAATCTTTCTTAAGCACACCCGGAACAAGGAAGGAATACAAGGTCTTTTCGCTGGTGAAAAGCACGCACTTTCTGCGCTCTATGATAAGAAGATTGGCGTACCAATCTCCAAGCCCAACGTATGGAATCCCCTCATTGACGAGGTCATCCCCTTTGAGTCTGATCTCTTTTATTATTTTTGCTGTGCAACGTATTAAGGACATATTTATCTCGAGCTTTTAAGTTAATCAAGAAAGCACAAGCCCAAGCGGCATGGCCCAGAGTCTGTCTCCGAGCCTTACAGCATCCCTTCCGTTGTATGCGAGTATGGCGGCCTTGCAGTGAGGAGTTACTGCAAGAAAGGCCCTGAGCCCCGAGAGGTCCCTATCGGTCCACCTTGTGCCTGCCTTTACCTCTATGGCAAGGCACTCTCCTCCGGCCTCGACCACAAAGTCTACCTCGTGCCTGCCCTGAACGTTCCAGAAATAAAGAGAGGCCTCGGGCCATGAGGCATCTATTATGCCTGCGAGGTTCTGGGCAACATATGTCTCAAATAGCGGCTCTTTGAGCGTATCCGGCAGGACGTTGCCCGTTACTCCGGCAAGGTATGCCGCAAGCCCTGAATCACTCATGTACATCTTTGGAGATTTTATCAGCCTTGTTGCCCTGTTACTCAGATAAGGGCTCAGACGGTTGATAATAAAGGAAGCCTCAAGTATGGAAAGGTATCTGGAAGTTGTCGCCGCGTTGAGCTTTGCGTCCCTGCCGAGCTGGCTCGGGCTTAGGAGCTGGCCTGTCCTTAGCGCCGCAAGATGTAGCAACCTCCTGAAGGAGATAATGTTACCGATCTGGCTCAGCTCCCGCACATCCCTCTCAAGATAGGTCTGCTCATAACCCTTGAACCAGAAAAACCCCTTCTTAACCTCCTTAAGGCATATTGAAGGCATGCCGCCGGTCAGTATGTCTCCTGTCTTTATGGGAAGCGCTTTCACCGGGGCAGGTAGCTTCTGTGCCTCAAGGAACGCGGTAAGGAAAGGTTTTCCCCTTATATTGCCTCTGGTCTCTCGCCGCGTAAGGGGATGCATGGTGAAGTAAACGGCACGGCCGGCCAGAGTCTCTGAGATGCCCTTAATAAGGGCAAAATTAGCAGAACCCGATAGAAGAAACCTGCCGGGCCTTCTGTCCCTGTCCACACTCCTCTTGATGGCGTTGAGTATCTCGGGACACTTCTGCGCCTCGTCGATAGTAATGGGGCCGGGCGTATCAATGAAGCCGTCAGGGTCCTCCCGTGCAGACGCGAGCTGTGCAAAGTCATCGAGGCTGAGGTAATGTCTTTCCTTGATCCCTGTCTCGCTACGCAGAAAGGTACTCTTTCCCGTCTGACGCATGCCTGTTATGATCACTACAGGCATCTCTTCAAGGGCCTCTCTGACGGTGCTTGCGATATCGCGGTTTATGTACTTTGTCATAATACTACATATTATGATGGCATTATGACATTATGTCAAGATAAAATGCGACTATCGCTGCATTTCCGATCCTCCCTGGACGAGCGATTTGTTCCTCGGAAATGTCCATTTAAAAAAAGATTTCTAAAGCAAGACGTGACTGCCACGTTATCCTGCCCTTTCTCATTTCGTAGAGATGCGCGGTAACCGGTATTTATCTGTACTGCTTGGAATGTTTAAAGAGGATTGCAATCCTAAAATAAGGAGAGCTGTTAATTTAGGTTGAGCTGGCTTGACTCCCGTCGTTTCTTTTGTTATTTTAATATATGACGGTAATGTAAAATAAGGACATGGACTATTTTAGGATATGAGAACACAATGAAGCGAAAACTTCAGGGACATTATGTAACCATATCAACGGTGGGCGAGAAGGTGCAGGCCTTTGTCCCTGCTCCGCTTCCGCCGAAACCACCCATTAGGTGGACGCCCGATTTACGCGTCAAGTTCGATGAGGCATTGTTGGCACTTGGGAGGCTGGACAGTATATCGACTTTTCTACCGGATATCTCCATGTTTCTGTATGTATACGTTCGCAAAGAGGCAGTGCTTTCCTCCATGATTGAGGGAACGCAGTCGTCGCTCTCCGATCTTTTGCTTTTTGAACTGGATATGGAGCCAGGCGTGCCTATGGACGACGTCCGAGAGGTGAGCAACTATGTGGCGGCCCTGGAGCATGGCCTTGCTCGGCTTGCAGATGGGTTTCCCCTCTCCCTGCGTCTGATCAAAGAGATGCACTCCAAACTGCTTGCCAAAGGACGGGGCAGTAATCAGACGCCCGGCGAATTTCGTAGAACCCAGAACTGGATAGGCGGCACCAGGCCCGGCAACGCTGTCTTTGTTCCTCCACCTGCCGAGCAAGTGATAGAGTGCATGGGCAGACTGGAGTTATTTATACATGACCAGCCTGAACCTACCCCCGCGCTCCTCAAGGCCGCACTGGCTCATGTACAATTTGAGACCATCCACCCCTTTCTGGATGGCAACGGCCGTCTTGGGCGTCTCTTAATTACGTTGCTTCTTTGCGAGCAGAAAGTCCTCCGTGAGCCTATGCTCTATCTAAGTCTCTATTTCAAAACACATCGCCGGTATTATTACGAGCTTCTGGGCAATGTGCGTCTTACAGGAAGCTGGGAAGCATGGCTCGACTTTTTCGCTGAGGCGGTTATTGTCACCGCCACACAGGCGCAGGAAACAGCGCGGCAACTTCTCGATTTAGCAAATAAAGATCGTGATAAAATCAATAACCTCGGTCGAGCCGCACCATCCGTCCTGCAGATTCATAATGCTCTGATGGAACGCCCCATCACGACTTCCGGCTGGCTGGTGAAAAAAACAGGGATCACCCCGGCAACGGTGAACAAGTGCCTGGTTAATCTTGAGCGTTTGAACATTGCCAGAGAACTAACATCCCGCAAGCGCAATCGTATTTTCAGCTATACCGGATATGTAGAGATCGTGAACCTGGGAACGGATCTGCCCGGATGATGGTATCGAGGTTCTTCATATAGATAAATTATGATGGAGGGCTGTCATTCGCCGTATTATAATGACATGCGAAGAAGTGAATAATTATGTCTACAGTCCAGAAGAGTTTGAGAATGCCAGAAGAAACGATTAAAGAAATAGAGACCCTTGCCGTGGCATCAAAGAAGGACTTTACTGCCACAACCAATGAACTTTTGAAAGAAGCCATTAAGGCTCATCACTGTCCCGGTATAGTCTTTACGGAAGGAGTAAGCGGCAAAAGGGCCCGTTTTGCCGGCACAGGCCTGGAGGTCTGGGAGGTCATCGCTACCTTCAAGGGTGTTAACGAAGATCTGAAACGTTTGATAGTCTCCTTTCATTGGTTGACGAAACAACAGCTCTTATCCGCTATCGGGCACTACAGGCGCTATGCTGACGAGATTGATGCCCCCATTGTCGATAACGAAGGCCTTACCCCCGAGGCGACTCAAAAAAAATACCCCTTCTTGATGGAGAGTAGATGAAACTTTGTTTTGACGAGGAGTTGAGCCCAAAAATAGCTGAGATTTTAAGAAAAGACGGTGTAGATGCAAAAAGCGCCAACGCTCCCCTGTGTAGAATATCTACCATGACTAAGATATTATCGTAACTGAAAGTGGCCTCCTATATCGTGCTGACTCCACCGGCAATAAGGCCGCGAGTTTTTTCACGCATCTTTGTATTACTTCGCTTATACTCCACAAGCTCTTCGCCGGGAAAAAGAGTTTAGGCGAGTTCTCCGATCTCATGGCCTTCCTCAAAGCGGGCGGGAAGTAAAAAATCCAGACCTTTGTGGTAATTCATGAAGATGCTTCCGTCTCTTAAGGTATGTTGCGTCTTGTACTCCCTTTTGAAACTAGTTTGGTTTCGATATGGTTATGCCGGAGGTGGTGTGTACAGCACCTCACCGTGGCGTCACGGAAGCCACCGGCAGAAAAAAAACCGCGACTATCTTTTCGTGTACAGCAAACTTTTTAAAGCACGGACTTTTTTCTTATAAGAGAGGTAAGGACTTCAACCACCATTGGCAGTTGATTTTAAAGTGTATTTATGGAAAAATGCCCTTATGAGAGATACCTATAAAATAATCTCGCCTGATGAGATAAAGCGCAGGCTTACCCCGGTATTCAGTGAAAATGGGCTGAAGCTCGTCCTGCTCTTCGGCTCAAGCGTGACAGGTAATGTGCATAGGCAAAGTGATATTGATCTGGGGTTTTTATTCGAGGGTAACGTGGATATTCTTGCCCTTACGAATAAGGTCATAAGACTTCTGAAAACGGATAGAGTGGATGTAGTTGATCTCAAGCGGGCAAGTCCCCTACTCAAATTCTCAGCATCAAGAAGCTGTAAGGTTTTATTTGAGAAAACGCCGGGCCTCTACAATGCATTCAGCTCACTTGCCTTTAGAAGGTATGTGGACACAAAAAAGCTAAGAGATGCTCAGCACTCGGTAGTCATGGATTTTCTTCATGAAAGGGGGCTGTCTTGAGCCCTCTGGACAAAGCTATTATTAGAAAAAAACTCTCGGTAATTGTGGGAGCCCTAAAGGCCCTTGAACTCATAAGGTCTATGCCGCTTGAAGATTATCGCCGCGACGTCTATAAGAGAAAGGCCGCCGAGAGGCTCCTTCAGGAACTCATAGAAGCCGCTATTGATATCAATACCCATATCATAACGTCCTCGGGGCATACGCCGCCAGATGATTATTATGAGAGTTTTATAAAGATTGGTGAGCTTGGCGTTATAGAGATTCAGTTTGCAGAAAAACTTGCCCCATCCACAGGCCTTAGAAGTAGACTGGTACATGAATACGACGATATCCAAGATTCGATAGTCTATGACTCTATTAGTTTTGCTGAAAATCTTTATCCAAAATATGTTCAAGCGGTTGAACGATACATTTCTTAAAAACAAGTGCTTTAGTTAAAAAAACACGAACCCGTCCAGCCGTAAGGCAAGGCTCATACAGCAGGGATGTCTCCATATGGCACAAAAACCTCGTCGTTACGTCTATAACCGCTGTTGAGCTTCCGGCAGGTTATATAGAAAACGCCATGCAGGCACGACTTCTATTATCCCGCCCTCAACAATTATCTTTTCCTCTTCATTGCGAGTCACAATCGTACCGGATTTTATATCATACTTGTTCATTGCATCTTCTAATGCCGCAACTTCACGTTTTCTGATTTGCGGCTCGCTCATGGATGT
>JAJRZX010000148.1 GCA_024275045.1 Deltaproteobacteria bacterium | reverse complement strand
GCCCCCTTTGAGAGAGGCTCTGCACTTTAGCGCAAACCACTTACAGTAAGCGCCCAAGGGCAAGGCCGATAAAGAGGACAACTATACCGGAGACTATCTGAAGCATAAGGTTGCCAGCGGCAAGAAACCACTGCGCGTCTCTAAGGAGCTGACCTGTCTCGAACATAAAGGTGGAAACAGTCGTAAAGGCCCCCATAAAACCGCCAAGCACAATAAACCTCGTATGCCCGCTGATAAGAAGCCGCTCCTCAGAGAGGCTCCAGACAAGCCCGAAGAGCAGCGCCCCGATGATATTAACGGCATAGGTGCCCCATGGAAATCCGCCGCCGTAAATCCTCTGCACAAACCCTGAGAGAAGGTACCTTGAGACGGTGCCCCCGGCCCCGGCAAGGCAAAGCCATAATAAATCCATAGGGTCTCCTTTACAACTAATTAGACTTAAGGCTTGAGGGATTTTATCATATAACAAATAAGACTTTGAAAGCAAAAATTTTTTAGAGGCGTCACGTTGACTTAAGAAGACCAATCATGTTATATAGGTCTGATATTAATTCGATACACTCAATCAGCCTTATTGAGTCAAAGAGGAGGATATCAGCAAATTGAACCCAACGGCATTAAGCACCCAATTAGGGCTATGGGGTATGGTCTCTCATGCCGGCCCAATAGTGAAACTCGTACTCCTCGTACTGCTCATCTTCTCAGTAGTCTCCTGGGCCATAATCGTATACAAGCTCCTGCTCCTTAAAAAGATAGAAAAAGAGACCACGCGTTTTTACGAGGTCTTCTGGGAAAAGAGGCAATTCTCTCACATAGCATCCATAGCCGGCTCATACAGGCACACGCCTCTTGCTCCTCTCTTTACCTCTGTGTACAACGAGCTCTCCAATATCATGAAGTCACCCCCTGAGGACAAGTCCGCCTTGAAACACGATAATATAGACCGTATTGAGAGGCTGCTGAAAAAAACAAGCTCAGTGCAGGGCACCAAGATGGAGTACGCCGTAAGCTTTCTCGCTACCGCCGGCAACACAGCGCCCTTTATAGGGCTCTTCGGCACGGTGTGGGGCATCATGAGCTCATTCCAGGACATCGGCGCCAGCGGGGCCGCCAACCTCGCAGTCGTAGCCCCGGGAATATCAGAGGCCCTTGTGGCAACAGCCATGGGCCTTATCGTAGCCATACCCGCCGTTGTCGGGTACAACCACATTATCGCAAAGATAAACCGCGTGGCAACGGAGATGGATAATTTTTCATCAGATCTCCTTAATATCGTAGAAAAACAACTCTCCCGCTAAGAGGTTTGGTTTAATAACAAAAAACCTCCTCTCTGGAAGTTTTCTAAGTATCGCCAAGATTTGGCGCTGATATTAAAAAAGCTGGTTTGCAGCAACAATCTCGGACTTCTGCATAGAAATTGTTAAGTATCACCAAGATTTGGCGCTGATATTAAAAAAGCGGGTTTGCAGTATCAATCACAGGCTTCTGCATAGAGATTTTTAAGTAAAACCAAGATTTGGCGCTGATATTTAAAAAAACAGAACGTGGCACTTAAGTCACTGCATCTCAGTCAAAGTAAGCGATATCCTCAGGATACGCTGAAGGTATTAAAGAGAGGGGGTTCCAGGTTATCTCTACCGCTCCTCCCTTGATATTGATACATACCACCAATATACGGCGTATCCGTTAAAAGAACGCCTTAAACCTTCAGGACAAGAGTATTATGGCGATTAACGGCCGGCGTGACAGACAGCTGATGTCGCAGATAAACGTAACGCCCTTTGTAGACGTTATGCTTGTTCTGCTCATAATATTCATGGTAACGGCCCCCATGAT
>JAJRZX010000147.1 GCA_024275045.1 Deltaproteobacteria bacterium | reverse complement strand
ATCCCCAAGTGTGAGGCAGGGCGGCAGGGTGGCAGGGTTAGTCTTCTTCATCAGGCATGTATATGGAGATTAGCCCCATGAGCTCTCCATCTTTAAAGCCATAGGATTTATCCGTGCTGTAGCGTCTTGCGATAAAAGCGGCGCGTTTGTCTTTTGGGCCGTGGCAGGTGAGGCATGATTTACGGGCGAAGACAGGTCTAAGGAGCCTACTGTATGAGCGGTTGCCCATCATGGTGACGGTCCAGAATTTTTTGAAGTTCCTGTCACTCCTGAACTGCGCCATCAGCCTTATCTCAAAGGGGGTGCCGGAGTTCTGCGGATTTCTGTACTTAATGGCAGAGTAGGTTACAATGAGCCCCTTGTTTTTTCTAAGCTCATCGATTCTCTTATAAAGCCTCCCGTATACGGTACCAAAGGTCTTCTCATCTATCTCTTTACCGGACTTTGCAAGAATCTCCGAGTCTCTAACCCTTAGCCGGATAAGCTCATCAGCGTAAGCCTCCACTTGTTTTTTGTCCTCGGCATAAGAGCCTGCCAGCACCGGCCTTGCGCCGAGAGCCGGTGTAACGAGCAGAAGAAAGAGATATATGAGGGGTTTTTTCATTAAAGGGAACCTTGTGAGTTTTTTGTTGTTTAAGAGCAAATTTTCGAGTCTCATCCCCATCATCCCCCCTAATCCTCCCCGTCTGTCCCCTCATCCTCCCCGTCCCACCACGGTCTCTCTTAGACGCTGAGGCGGGAGATATCCGCTATCTGGGAGAACATATCCCTGACATAGGCAAGGAGCAGCAGCCGGTTGGCCTTTATTTTTTCGTCATCCACCATTACCATGACATCATCAAAGAAGCGGTCTATATCGCCCTTTATTGATGCAAGGGCCTGGAATACCCCCTTGTAGTCACCCTTATCCCAGAGCTTTTTTACTTCAGGGGCAAGCGCCTCTGCGGCCTGCATCAGCCCGGCCTCCGCCTCTTCGGTGAATAGGGCCTTCTCGGGTCTCTTGCCCTCAAGATGGCCTGTAAAACCCTTTAGGATATTGGAGAGGCGCTTGAATGAGAGGACAAGAAACTCACAGGACTCATGTGCCTTGAACTCCTCAATGGCCCTTATCCGCGCCACTGCATCACTGATATTATACCACCTTGTTGCCAGCACCGCATCCACGGAGTCAAAGGTTATGCCTTCTCCGCGCAGCTGCGCCTTTAGCCTCTCGCCGAAAAACTCAAGCACAGCGGCCTTTACCGCACCTGTATCCTTGCAGATATCCTCGCCAAGGTTGGCCGCGGCCCTCTCAACGGCCTCATCAAGTGGTATGTCCAGCTCTGAGTGAAGGAGCATGTTTATAATGCCTATGGCCCCGCGTCTCAGGGCATAGGGGTCTACCGTGCCTGTTGGGAGCTTGCCTATGGCAAAAAAACCTGCGATGGTATCAAGCTTATCGGCCATGCTTATGATGGTTCCTGCCTCTGTTGAGGGTAGTACCCCGCCTGAGGCCGTTGGCCTGTAGTGTTCCTCGATGGCGCGGGCAACCTCTTCGGTCTCGCCTCCGGCGCGGGCGTATATTCCGCCCATAATGCCCTGAAGGTCAGGGAACTCGCCTACAACGCCTGATAATAGATCCGCCTTGCAGAGTACGGCGGCCCGTCCGATTACAAGCCTCATATAGGGGCCTTTGCCGATCTCTTCGGGGGGATGCTCTGCGGGGTTTTTGTCTTCCCTGAGAAAGGCCTCCGGGTCTGTTTTTTCTTCTATGGGGGGCATAAGCCCCGCCCTTTCGCCAAGGTAAAGGGCAAGAGCGGTAAAGCGTATGACTTTTTCATAAGACGAGCCAAGGCGGGCCGCGAAGATAACGGCCTTAAGCCCCTGAGTAAGCTCTGTAAGCGGTGTGGACTTGTCTTTATCAAAGTAGAACTTGGCGTCATTCAGCCTTGCGCGAAGCACCCGTTCGTTGCCGCTTATTATCTTATCCATCTTTGCGGCAGGCGTATTTGCAACTGTGAGAAAATAGGGCAGTAGTCGGCCCTCTTTATCAAGGGCGGTAAAATACCTCTGATGAGACCTCATGGCGTTAATTATAACCTCACGGGGAAGTGCGAGAAACTCATCATCAAAGGACCCTCTAATTACCACAGGGTACTCTACAAGGAAGGCTACCTCCTCCATAAGGGCCTTATCGGGAAGCACGGTGCCCGATACCTCATGGGCCTTTTTTTCAAGTCCTGCGGCGATAATCTCTTTTCTTTGCTCCTGGTCAACTATAACGTGTCTCTCACTGAGGGCCTTGAAATACGATTCAGGCCCGTCTACCTCCACGGGGGCGGTCTGGCCGGTAAACCTGTGCCCAACTGTAAAGGCCCCGCTCTTTACGGAACCAAAGCTTACATCAACTCCGTCACCGTCAAAGAGGGCCAGCAAACGACGCACCGGACGGGCGAAACTAACTGTGCCGCGCCCCCACTTCATGCCTTTTGGGAAGACCTCGCTTGATATGGTCTTTTCCAGTATCTTTGAGAGCAGCGGCCCTGCCTGCTCGCCCTTAACTGTCTTGTTGGCCGCTACGATATCGCCTTTTTTTGTCTCAAGCTGTAGAATCTCACTTACCTCAACGCCCTGTGCGCGGGCAAAACCCAGCAAAGTCTTTGTTGGGTTTCCGTTCTCGTCATATGCGGCTGAGGCGCGGGGGCCTTTTACCGTAAAGGTATGGTCGCTCTGAGCGCGGGGCAGTCCCCGCACCACAAAGACAAGCCTTCGCGGCGTGCCGTAGGACCGCATCTCAGCGAACTCAAGGCGCTGGGCCTTGAGGTTACGGGTAAGTATCTCTTCATATCGGCTTAGAGCCAGCGGAATATACCCGGCAGGCAGTTCTTCCGTGCCTATCTCAAAGAGCAGGTCCGCCTTTATTGCAATCGTCATATTTTTAACCCCCGCGGTTATAAAGTTAGAGCTCTCAATTTAACAGAATCAGATTTATTTTCAATACTTTTATAGACCGCCCTCTGTCCTTGGCATCACAGGTTTTAAGAGTTGACGCCCTGCAAAGGGTTCTGATATTATTAATAGTTAAGTAATTAAAGGAAAAGATTAAAAAATGATAAACGATTACATACTGAGGCTCCTGCTCTTTGCCCCGCCCGTGCTCTTTGCGTTGACGCTTCATGAGTGCGCACATGCCTGGGTGGCCATGAGGCTCGGCGACCCAACGGCCAAGAGTCTGGGAAGGGTTACGCTTAACCCCTTAAAACACCTTGACCCCCTTGGCACATTAGCCTTGTTTGTCTCCGGCATCTTTGGCTGGGCAAAACCCGTGCCCGTAAACCCCGCCAACTTCAAGGACCCAGCAAGGTCCATGGTGCTGGTAAGCCTGGCAGGTCCCTTATCAAATGTCTTTCTTGCCGCTTTCTTTGCCCTGCTGCTGAGGCTCAGCTACTCCGTTGACGTACCCTTTCTCACGCGTAACCCCGCCATATACGGGCCTATTCTTGTAATGATGAATATAAGCGTGCTTATTAACATCAGCCTTGCCGTATTTAACATGATACCCATACCTCCTCTTGACGGCAACAAGGTGCTTGTTAACCTCTTGCCATATAATAAGGCCATCGCTCTATCAAGGCTTGAGCCATATGGTTTTATGATACTCATGATTTTATTACTCACGGGCATAGTGCCCAGATTCCTCTCCCCTGTAGTCTATTTCACTGCCGGGGTTCTTACAGGCGGGAGTTTTTGATGAAAGAAAAGCGGGTACTTAGCGGCATGCGCCCCACGGGAAAGCTGCACCTCGGGCATTATCACGGGGTGCTGAAAAACTGGCTGAGACTGCAGAGTCAGTACGAGTGTTTCTTCTTTGTCGCCGACTGGCACGCCCTTACTACGGGGTATGATGATACGGCAAGTATTGCCGGTAATATCGATGAGATGGTACTTGACTGGTTATCCGTTGGCATAGACCCGGGGCGAGCTACCATATTTACTCAATCAGAGGTAAAGGAGCACGCAGAGTTATTTGTGCTCTTATCCATGATTACGCCCCTATCGTGGCTTGAGAGAAACCCCACGTATAAAGAGCAGCTCCAGGAGATTGAGAGTAAAGATATACGCACCTTCGGTTTTCTCGGCTACCCTGTGCTGCAGACCGCTGATATTATCATGTACAGGGCCCGTCTCGTGCCCGTAGGCATTGACCAGGCCCCACATCTTGAGCTCTCACGTGAGATAACCCGCAGATTTAACCACCTCTACGGCCACGTCTTCCCTGAGCCCGAGACCCTGCTTACAGAGGTGCCCAAGGTCCTTGGCACAGACGGGCGAAAGATGAGCAAATCCTACGATAACGCTGTTTTTTTATCAGACCCACCTGAGGTTATGGAGAAGAAACTCCTTCAGATGGTTACTGATACCGCAAGAAAGAGAAAGACAGACCCCGGGGACCCGGAACTCTGCCCCTTTTATCAGACATACCACGCCCTGTACCCCGATAAAGAACGCCTCCAGTGGGTGGAAGAGGGCTGCAAGGGAGCCTCCATAGGGTGCATAGAGTGTAAGAGGAGCGTAATCCCGTCAGTTATTGAGGAGATGGGGCCCATTCAGGAAAAAAGAGAGACCCTTGCAAAGGACCCCGCTTATGTGGCACGCGTTCTCGCAGAGGGGCGCGGCAGAGCAAGTGAGGAGGCGGGACTTGTAATGAAAGAAGTGCGGGCGGCCATGGGCCTTAATCACGGCAAGGACAGAGCTGTAAAGAGATGAATTATAAGATAAAACTTGATATATTCGAGGGCCCCCTTGATCTGCTTCTTCACCTCATAAAAAAAAACGAGGTGGATATATACGATATCCCCATCTCCGTAATAACAGCGCAGTACCTTGAGTACATTGAGCTCCTGAAGGAGATGAACCTCAACCTTGCAGGTGAGTTTCTCCTCATGGCGGCTACCCTTGTTCATATAAAGTCCAGGATGCTGCTGCCCGTTCCGGAGCTTGCAGGCGAAGACGAGGATGTGGAGGACCCCAGAGAGGAGCTTATTCGAAGGCTCCTTGAGTATCAGAGATACAAGGAGGCGTCAGAAGAGCTGGCGGGCAGGGTAATGCTGGGCAGGGACGTATTTCTTCGCGGGCACCTTCCCGAGCACGGCGAGCTGCAGGGCGAGCGTCCCCTTGAGGTCTCTATATTCGCCCTTGTTGATTCCCTTAAAGAGATACTTAAAAAGGCCCCCGAGGATACTGTTCTTGAGCTTGTGGCAGATAGATTTACCGTAGCGGATAAGATAAATTATATTCTTGATAAACTTGGCGGCCCCGAGTCCGTTACTTTCAAGGGGTTATTCTCTCAGCAGGCCCCGCGAGGCGAGATAATCGTAACCTTTCTTGCCCTTCTGGAGCTTGTTAAGCTGCTGCTTGTAAAGATTCATCAGACAGATGACGGTACTATAAGGCTGTACTCCCATGAGCCGCAAGAGGACGGCAACGGGCAGTGCGGGACCATAATGGAGTGATGATGAGAGAGGAGAGAGGAGGGCTGAAGGCCCTTATAGAGTCCCTTGTTTTTGCCTCCGGAGGTGTTGTTACCCTTAACGCGCTTTGCCGCGTAATAGTGGACGAGGAGCGCGAGGCAGTGCGCTCTGCCCTTAATGAGCTGGTAGAGGATTACGCGCAAAGAGAGGGCGGTTTTTTTATTGATAAGGTAGCCGGGGGTTACGAGTTCCGCTCAAGGCCGGAGTTCTCACCGTGGATAAAGACCCTTATCGGCGCCTCCCCGCGGCGGCTATCCCGCGCGGCACTTGAGACCCTGGCAATGGTAGCGTATCGACAGCCTGTTACAAGGGGCGAGGTGGAGGCCATACGAGGCGTGGACTCAGGCGGGGTGCTCAGCACCCTTATGGAGAGAAGGCTTATTAAGATTTCGGGTAGAAAAAACACCCCGGGCAGACCCGTGGTGTATACAACAACAAGAGAGTTTTTAGAGGTCTTTGACCTGAAAGACCTCTCGTCTCTGCCGAGCCTTAAAGAAATAGAGGCCCCTGAAGAGATGGAAGGCGATGGGGCGGAGGCCGCTGAGGCCGAGACCCCCTCTGCCGAGGCGGTGGCACAGGCGGAGACTGAAAAGACAGAGAGTTCTGAGGAGAATAGAGAAGATGGACCGGAGCAGGAGCAAGAGCAGGAAGGGAATGAAGGAAGGACAAGAGAAGGTTCAGAAGACCATAGCAGCGGCGGGCATAACCTCACGGAGAAAGGCGGAGGTACTGATCCTTGAGGGCAGGGTAAGTATAAACGGGAAGGCGGCTGAGACCGGGGCCCGCGTAGACCCGTACAATGATGTTATTGAGATAGACGGCAAACGTGTACCACCTCCATCAGTTCGTAAGACCTCTTATCTTCTTTATAAACCAAAGAACGTAATAAGCTCCATGGCTGACCCGGAGGGGCGGCCCCTTGTTACTGATTTTATCAAGACAGATAAGAGGGTCTTTCCCGTGGGACGCCTTGATTACGACGCCGAGGGGGCGCTGCTTCTTACAGACGACGGAGAGCTTGCCAACAGGCTTACGCATCCGCGATACTGCGCACCAAAGAGATATCTCGTAAAGGTACGGAACGTGCCTACGGACCAGACCCTTGAGCGGCTGCGTAAAGGCGTGCATATTGAGGGCGGCAGGACGCGCCCGGCGTATGTGAAGTTTATCAGAAAGACAGAGGTAAATGCCTGGCTTGAGATAACGGTACGTGAGGGAAGAAACAGGCTCATTAAAAACATGTGCATGTCCGTTGGTCATCCTGTTACAAAGCTCAAGCGTCTGGAGTTCGCGGGGCTGTCCCTTGGCGGGCTTACACCCGGGACTTACAGAAAACTTACGGAGCATGAGGTAGAGAGGCTTAAGAAATTTGGTAAAGAGAGCGGTGAGAAAGGGAGCGGCAACAGCGGCAGAGGAGAGAAAAAAGCAGGTAAAAAACGTCCCTGATACTCTCATGGAGTACTACGAGACCCTGCTCACGGCCTTTGGGCCGCAGCGCTGGTGGCCGGCACGGACAAGGATGGAGGTAATAACAGGGGCCATCTTAACGCAGAACACCTCGTGGACCAATGTTGAAAAGGCCGTTAAGAGACTTAAAAAGGCCCGTGTACTTACGCCGCAGCGCCTCTTCGCATTAGAGACAGAGGCCCTTGCAGACCTTATACGCTCATCAGGTTACTTTAACGTTAAGGCAAAGAGGCTTAAGAATTTTCTCTCTTTTTTATTCCAGGAGTTTGACGGAGACCTTAACCGTTTATTTGCAAAGCCGGGCCTTGCGGAGTTGCGCGCACGCATCCTCTCTGTTAATGGCATAGGCCCTGAGACAGCGGACTCCATACTGCTCTATGCAGGGCGGCGCGCCGAGTTCGTTGTAGACGCATATACAAAGAGGGTTTTCTCGCGCCACGGTCTCACCGGCAAGGCCGCGGGTTATGATGAGGTAAAAGGGCTTTTCATGGATAACCTTGTCCGTGACGAGAGGCTCTTTAATGAGTATCACGCCCTTATCGTACGCCTTGGAAAAGACTTTTGCCGGCCCCGAAAACCCCTCTGCGAGGAGTGCCCCTTAAAGTGCTTCCTTACCCAGTGAAACTCCTCTTATTATGATTGATATGGATAAAAACAAAGATAAAGAGAGCCCTGCGGGCAAGGCCGCGTGGTATTACCGGAGCGGGCCATTGTTAACGGGTTTTCTCATAATTCTCCTGAGCCTTATCATATATCTACCCACCATTAAGGCCCCCTTTGTCCTTGATGACGAGGTTAATATAATAAGAAACATGAGGCTTCACGACCTTGCCAACTTCTGGCCCCCTGTGGGCAGCAGGTATCTGGCATACCTGAGCTTTGCCCTTAATTACTCCGCAGGCGGCCTTAAGACCACGGGTTATCACCTCGTAAATATTATTCTGCACATCCTCAGCGCCATGACACTTTACGGTATTGTAAGGAGCATTTTTTTAACCCCTGCGATGAGGGGTATGGATAATAAAAAAAAGGGCCTTGCGGGTAACGGTAATTACGTTGCTCTTATCGCGGCCCTTATATTCACCGTGCATCCTCTTAATACGCAGGCCGTTATCTACACAACGCAGCGCCTTACCGTGATGGCCTCTTTATTATACATGCTCTCCATATACCTTTATCTGAAATGGCGCACAGGTGAGAGCAAAGGTATTTGCCTTACTCCCATATTTTATGCGTTCTCCATACTGGCTGCCATCGGGGCCGCCAAGACAAAGGAGATTAGTTTTACGCTGCCCTTTATTATTCTTTTTTCAGAGTATGTGTTTTTTACTCAGCCCGGCAAATGGATAACCCGGAGAAGGCTCTATTCGCTTATTCCCTACGCCATTGTACTTATTATAATACCCCTCTCGCTCTTTGGCCCTGAGCTCGGGTTATGGGGCCGCGCAAGTGTGATGGATGATGGTTTTACACGGGTGCAGCAGATTCTCGATATAAAGGAGCTCTCTCCGTACACGTATCTACTAACGCAGTTTACGGTTGTGCCAGAGTACATAAGGCTCTTTTTTATCCCCTTATGGCAGAACCTTGATTACGATTATCCCCTTTACACTTCTTTATTTAACCTCAGGGTAATTGCGGGGTTTGCTTTTCTCGCGTTTATCTTCGCTTTGTCCATGCTTACGGTCTGTCTTGCAAGGCGCCGCCGTTATCCGCTTCTGCTGCTGGCGGCTGCAGGTATACTCTGGTTTTTCATCACCTTATCCATTGAGTCCACGGTCATACCCATTAGAGACGTAATATTCGAGCACAGGATGTATCTGCCGGGCGTAGGGCTTGGCGTTGCCGTCTCGGCCCTTATCGTGCACCTTGCGGGCAGGGGTAAAGAGCGCCCCGCGGGCAAGGCGCTTCTTGTAACTGTGCTTATTGTAATCTCAGCTCTCTCTGCTCTGGCCTTTGGGCGCGGGCTTATCTGGCGCGATGATATAAGGCTTTATGAGGATATTGTACGTAAGAGCCCTAATAAGGCGCGCCCTCATAATAACCTCGGCACCCTTTATGCCGAGAGGGGCATGACTGATAAGGCCGTAGCAGAGTTTAGAGAGGTGCTTGTACTTGACCCCATGTACGCGGGGCCTCATAAAAACCTTGCCAGAGTCCTCCTGACAAAGGGCGACCTTGCGGGGGCGGCTGCTGAGCTTAAGGCCGCTCTAAGGGCCAACCCAGGGGATTACGATGCCCACGCCATGCTGGGTACCATATATAAAAAACAGTCCCTATTTGCTTTGGGTGAGAAAGAGTATAAGATAGTCCTCTCTCTTCAGCCCTTGAATATAAAGGCGCGGGTTAATCTGGCGGATATTTATACCTCTCAGGGCAGGTTCAGGGAGGTTGTATCTCAGTACAAAAAAATCCTCTTGATAAGACCTGATATGATAGAGGTATACTATAACCTCGCGGGGGCTCTTGAAAAAACAGGTCTTAGGGAAGAGGCCCTCTTTTATTACAGAGAGTTCGCGGCCAGCGCACCGCCCGCACTTGGAAAATTCAGAGACCGGGCCGCTGCCAGGATAGAGGTACTCAGCGCAGATGAGAGATAATTATTATGGCAAATAAGATAAAGGTTCTTGACGGCCTGGTAGCATCGAAGATAGCCGCGGGAGAGGTTATTGAGAGGCCCGCTTCCGTGGTAAAGGAGCTTCTGGAGAACGCCCTTGACTCAGGCGCCACGGCCATCACCCTGCGTATAAAAGAGGGCGGCAGGTCCCTTATCGCGGTATCGGATAACGGCTGCGGCATTAACGCCGAGGACGCCCCTCTTGCCATACTTCGTCACGCCACATCAAAGATAGGTCTTGAAGAAGACCTGCTGCGTGTAAAGACCCTTGGCTTTAGAGGCGAGGCCCTTGCCTCCATAGCGGCCATCTCAAGGCTTACCATTACCACTCGAACGCATGATTCAGCAACAGGTGCGCGCCTGCACGTAGAGGGCGGCGGTGCTCCCGTAATAACTCCGGCGGGGTGCAACGAGGGCACATCCGTAGAGGTTAGAGATTTATTTTTCAATACCCCAGTCAGGCTGCAGTTCCTGCGCTCGCCTCAGACAGAATCAGGGCGTATTATGGATGTCTTCAAGACTCTTGCCCTTGTAAACCCCGGGGTGAGGTTCTCTGTTGTACGTGATATCGGCCGCGACATGATTCTTCCGGTCTGTACCCAGAGTGAGAGGTTAATGACAATCTCGGCCCTGCCCGCGGAGAAGGAGGGGCATCTCATGGCCCTGCTCTCACCACATCTGGAGGGTTATATCGGTACCGCGGAGCTGAGTTACACAACGGCCAGGTCTCTGTACACATACCTTAACGGACGGCCCATAAAAGACCGCGCCGTGGGTAGAGCCGTAATCGACGGCTACGGCAGGCTGCTTGAGAGGCCAAGGTATCCTCTTGTGCTTATTAACCTCAGGATACCGCCATCTGATGTTGACGTGAATATACATCCCGCAAAGACAGAGGTGCGTTTCAAGAACCCCGGCTCCGTATATAACCTTGTTAGAGACGCTATTAGAAAGGCCCTTGCAACAGAGGGCACCGGCACCGTGGCAAGTGTGTTTTACTCTCAGCCAAATACTTCGGCCAATAACGCCCTGCCTGTAATGGGAGAGAGAGCGGCAGAGCCCTGGCAGGGACGAAGAGGTGTGCAGGCAGGCGGCGCGGGGCGCACGGTACCGCTCTTTACCCGTGTGCATGATGAAGGAGTAAAAAACCCGGAGTTTCTCGGCCTTAGAGTCCTTGGTCAGATATGGGATGAGTTTCTCCTTGCCGAGAGCTGTGTGGGGGGAGACGATGAAGATGGTATTTTTTACATCATAGACCAGCACGGGGCCGAGGAGCGCGGGGCCTATGAGAGGATTAAAAAGTCCTTTCTGAGAGGCGGACTTCAGTCTCAGCTGCTCTTAATGCCTGAGAGAATAGAGGCAAGCGCAGAAGAGAGCGAGGCCCTTAGGGGTGCAACGGAGAGGCTTGGCAGGCTGGGTTTTGAGGTAGCGCCCTTTGGGCCATCCGCAGGAGGGGGGGAGAGTTTTATCATTAAGTCCATACCCCAGATACTGCCTCCCATGGAGGCGGGGCCCATGATAAAGGCCCTTGCCGCCGAGATATCCACTGAGGGCGGGAGCGCCCTTGTAGAGGATGTGCTGGATAAAGCCCTTATGACTATTGCCTGCCACAGCGTTATACGCGGCGCAAGGTCTCTTACCACTGAAGAGGGCGATGAGGTGCTTCGCGGCCTTGCCTCCATGGACTTTGCAGGGTATTGTCCTCATGGCAGGCCTGTTGTGAGAAGGTTTAAGCGAAAGGAGATAGAGGGTTTTTTCAAGAGGTAGACCTCTATTTACCCCTCACCAGCATATGAAACCCAAGATAATAGTCATACTCGGTGCCACGGCCACAGGCAAGAGCTCACTGGGACTTGAGCTTGCCGGCGCCTTTAAGGGTGAGATAATAAACGCCGACTCCATGCAGGTCTATTGCTTCATGGATATTGGTACGGCCAAGTGCGGCATTAAAGAGCGCGCTCAAATCAGGCACCACCTGATTGATATAGTAAACCCTGATGAGCAGTACACGGCAGGCAGGTTTCGTAGTGATGCCGCGGCGGCGGCGGCGGATATAAACTCACGAGGGCGCATACCCTTTGTCGTGGGCGGCACCGGGCTTTATATAAGGGCTCTTACCGAGGGGTTATTTCAGGGCCCCGCGGGCAACCCCGTTATTAGAGAGGAGCTGCTGGCCGAGGCCCGTCTTTACGGCAGAGAGCACCTGCACCGTGAGCTTGCAGAGGTGGACCCGGTAAGCGCGGAGGTGATACACCCAAATAATCTCCGCCGAGTTATACGCGCTCTTGAGGTCTATCGTATAGCTAAGCGCCCTATATCCGCCTTGCAGAAAGAGCATGCCATGGAGGACCCTCCTTATAATGTTCTTAAGATAGGTCTTGTAAAAGAGAGGGCCCAACTCTACGCCGATATAGACAGGAGGGTAGAGGAGATGATACAAGAAGGGCTTGTGCAGGAGACAGAGTCTCTTCTTAAGGCGGGTTACGATGAGAATAACGCTGCCATGGGCGGGCTCGGGTACAAGGAG
The DNA here is from genome assembly GCA_024275045.1 of Deltaproteobacteria bacterium. Classification (GTDB taxonomy): domain Bacteria; phylum Desulfobacterota; class GWC2-55-46; order GWC2-55-46; family JADFVP01; genus JAJRZX01. The sequence continues at coordinate 6,460 of JAJRZX010000147.1, read as the reverse complement.
TCTCTGGCCTTTATCAGAGGCGGTGAGACATGGGCCGAGACCATAAGGCTCATAAAGAGAAACACAAGGCATTATGCCAGACGGCAGATAACGTGGTTCAAGAAAGAGCGCAGCATAAAGTGGTTTCATCCCGAAGAAAAGGCGGATATAATAGCCCTTGTAGAGGGATTTCTTAATGATCTTAAGTAATGCGGGGTAGATGTGTTTACTTTAAAGATATTTAGCCGTGGTTTTCGCGGCGCCTTAATCGTATTGCTCCTTGCTCTGCTCCTCTGCCCCTCTGCCGCAGTCCGGGCGGCAACAGAGACGCTTGGGGTAAAGGCTTACGGCAGCGCCGTAAATAAAGGCAACTCCGCTGCTGCCCGTCAAGCCGCCCTTGGCGAGGCCATTCGTGACGCCGTAACCTCCGCCGTAAAAGAATACCTTGACCTTCACGGCATAGAGGCAGATGAGGGGGCCATGGTGACGGGCATATACTCAAGGTCAGAGAGTTTTATCCTTAATTACAAGATACTCTCGGAGAGATGGATTACGGAGATGGCCGATGAGCCCGTGGATGGTGCGGGTGAGGCAGTACCCGGCGAGGTCTCGCCTTTGCCTCCAGTTGCAGAGGGTCCTCCCACTTATCATGTGCTTATAAATGCCACCCTTGACATGGGTGCCCTGAAGAGGGCGATTCTGCGTATAATGGGTGCTGAGAAGACCACGGACTTTAAAGTGGTCTTACTTGATATTAGCGATTATGAGACCTTTACGGCTATTATGAGCACATTAAAAGGTGTTGCTGTTATTGAGGATTTATCTTACAGGTCTTTTAGCAGAGACAGGTTTGTCTTAAAGGCGAGAAGTGTTATGGACCCTGTTTCCCTTGCCAGGGAGATAGGCCGTGAGGCGGGTAGGGACTTTGTGGTAGCAGCCTATGGCATGGATACCGTAATAATAAAGGCCTTTCCCGCAACAGGTTCGCCATGAAATTAATTGGAGCGCATGTATCAGAGATGATAAAGAGAATATTACCCATACTTATCCTGCCTCTCCTGTTTTTATCTTTAACGGGCTGCGGCGGGGTTGTTAAATCAAATCTCGCAGAGGGTTTTAGAGGGGTCCTGGCGCGCAGGGTGGCTGTGATGCCTGTTATCTGGGACGCACACGGCACGGCGGAAGGGGACTCTGTGGAGATAGGGCGGCTTTTTCGGCGAATCGCCTCTGAGAGCCTTCGGTCGCGTGGTTACGCAACGCTTGATGCAGGTGTTGTGGATGCGCGCCTTGGGGAGTTTGCCGATAAAGATCCCGGTGATATTGCCGCGGCTCTTGGCGTAGAGGCTGTGCTCTTTTTACATGTTGATAAATGGAAGATACGCACCCTCGCAAATTATGCGGCCCTTAATATAGAGGCTTCATATACATTGTATTCGGCACGGAACTCCGTCAGGCTCTGGCGCGCCGAGTATGCCACGGGTGAGTCTGATATGAAGCTTGATAAGGCCTCTCTCAAGCTTAGTATTATTGAGATATTCGAGCCCCGCATAGCGCGGCTTACGAACGCGGTCTTTGATACTCTGCCCGTCTACAACGGTGTTGTCAAGCAGGAACGGCTTTACGACTGGCTGCCCTGATGGGATGAAGCTGGCCGCAGTATGCCTGTACATGAATTGAGTTTATCCCCCCCTCGTTGGTTTTCTTTTTTCCAAGTTACACGGGAGACAAGAGGTATGTTAAATGAATCTGCACTTGTTTCCCCCCATTGGTTTTCTTTGTCTTACTTTCTTTTTTCCAAAAGAAAGTAAGGGGAAGGATTATTTCTTTTATTGTAGACCGCGCCCAACATGCAAAGTTCTTTATCCCTTGTGTTTTTCAGGGTGAAAATAGTATAATTAAGTAATATCGGCTCAAGCAAAAGAGACCCTTGCACTCACTAAGTACTTGTCTTATGAATAATGATCAGATAGCGACAATAAAAGAGAAACTCTCCGTGATATTTGAAAAAAACGGTGTGAAGCGTGCCGCGCTTTTCGGTTCTGTTGTTAGAGGCGAGGCCACGGCAGAGAGCGATATTGACCTTCTCGTTGAATTTGAAGGAAGAAAAAGCCTTCTTGACCTATCTGGCCTGAAACTTGATGTGGAAAAAGCTCTCGGAAGGCATGCTGATATACTTACTTATGATTCCCTTCACCCTCTTCTCAGGGAGAGGATATTAGAAGAACAGGTGGGGATTTTGTGAGGAAAGACCCGGTTGTATTTTTAGATCATATTCTTGAGTGTATCGCGCTTATTGAGAAGTATACCGAAGATAAAACCGAGAGTGATTTTCTCGGTTCAACGCAACTTCAGGATGCGGTAATACGGCGCATTGAAATTATCGGTGAGGCAGTTAAGAACATTCCTGAAGATTTGAAGGTAAGCTATCTGGATATTCCCTGGAGAAAAATATCCGGCATGCGGGATATTCTTATTCATGAATATTTCGGTGTAGACCTGAAGATGACCTGGGAGGTCCTTGCAAGGGATATTCCGGAACTTAAAAGAGCGATGACACGCATCAGGGAAGAGATTAAATAGGTACCACGCTATGGCATTTTAAGAAATCCTTTCCATCACCATCTTGTACATTCTCTGCTAAGGAAGCAGGCCATGCCTCTTGACCATTATGTTTCTCAGGTCCATCTCAAAAACTTTTATTCTCCAAAGCTCGAAAATCGGATGTATGCTATCCGCAAGAGTGACTTGAATTTTTTCACACCTGATGCTCGGTCAGTATGCCGTATTAAGGATGGGAGTACAAACTCTTATCTGGCGCAGGACAGGGCCGTCGAAGAATTTCTAAAGGGAATCGAGCCAAAGTACAACTCGGCGCTCGAAAAGTTATCAGCCGATGATATTGATGCGGAATGCGTTTACACAATCGCCGGGTTTGTTGCATATGTTATGGCCTGTTCACCCGCAGGAATGCGTATTAACTCAGAGCCACTGAAAAGTATTGTAAAAGAGACGGGAAGACTTATGGGGGCTGATAATCTTATCCCTACCCTTCCACCTGAACTTGGTTATAATACTCTTACGGATTTATTCGATTGCGGTAAAGTGTCCGTGGAAATAGATGCCAGGTACCCGCAGGCACTTGGCATTACTTCAATTAAGTCCTGGGTGAAAAGATTTGAAAACTCCGAATGGGACGTTTTGCTTAATTCTGTAGATGGTAGCCCCTTTTTTACAAGCGAGTTCCCATTGGCGATAGAGAAGACGAAAAATTTTGGAGAAATAAATATAGTAGTGCCACTTTCACCAAAACTTGCCATAAGAATTCTTTTTGACTCTTCATTGGGCAGAGACCATATTGACTTTTCCTCCTCGATATTTAGACATAGAGTGCGGAAACTGAGTCGCAGTGACGTGGTTAAGGTAAATAGGCTTATAGTTCGATGCGCTGAAGACACAGTCTTCTTTCGAGATGATTATGAGTGGATTCGTAAGTTTGTGATGAGGAATTCTTTATTTAGAATAGAGCGACGAACCCGTAGAGTAGAATGTGATGGAAAGGTTCTCTTGTTGTTTTCACCAGAGATTGTTAAGACAGAATAGACGAAAGTTAAGACTTGCGTTGTTATTTCAGCCTCTCTTTCTAAATCTTACCGCAAAAAAACCGTCCATATTGTGGCGCTGCGGCAGGGTCTGTAAGCAGCCGTTCTTATCTGCAAGGGGTGCGCAGTTTTTTGGAAGTATTTTATCCGCACCTTCAATGCACATGTTGTTGTGGTTATTTAAGAACCACTCCACCACCTCTGTTGTCTCTTCAGGTTCAAGCGTACAGACTGAGTAGACGAGTCTGCCACTGGGCTTAAGAAAGCGCAGAAGGTTTTTGAGGAGTCTTTTTTGTCTCTCGGCAAGGGCCTTGATGCTGTTTTCTCTTCGGTGCAGTTTTATATCAGGCGTTCTGCCAAGTACTCCAAGGCCCGAGCACGGCGCGTCTACGAGTATAGCGTCAAAGGGGCCATCCGGCCCTATTAAAAGCCCCTCTTCTTCAGAGTCTTTGCATAGAGTTTTAATTATGGAGATGCCGAGATTTTCTGAAATTTTATTAAGGGCCTGGAGCCGTTTTGCATACTTATCCACGGCAACAATGGTCCCTTCATTGTTCATCATCTGCGCCATATGCGTTGTCTTAAGCCCGGGCGCTGCGCAGGCGTCAAGGACAGATTCGCCGGGCTCTGGCGCGAGCAAGATGGCAACCAGCTGAGAGGCCTCGTCCTGCTCTATGCAGAGGCCAGCCTCCTTGATCTCAGGGGGAAGTATGCCGGACTCAATATCCACGGCAAAGGGCGAGTAAAGGCCATCTTTAACTGCAAGCCCCTTATCCATAAGTTTTTTTACAAGCTCTGCTCTGGATATACGCAGGGTATTTGTCCGCAGGGTCTTGCGCGGGGCCTTGAGGTTGGCCTCCATAAGGGCCGTAGTCTCGGAGGCGCCATAGCGTGCGTCCCACCTCTTTACCAGCCACTTTGGGTGCGAGCCAGTGATATGCATACGGGTTAGTTCGTCGGCATGAAGAGGCCCTGCGGCCAACTGTTCCTTCTGCTCCGCGGCCTTTCTCAGTACGGCATTTAAAAAACCTTTTTTTTTCGCCCCTTTTACAAGTCTTACCGACTCGTTTACCGCCGCAGAGACAGGGATATTAGAGAGAAAATATATCTGATATACCCCGACTCGAAGGGCCGCCAATACAGCGCTCTCCATCTTTTTTATCTTGATGGATGAGATGCTTTCTATTAACCAGTCTATTGTAAGACTTCTTCTGAGCACCCCGTAGACAATCTCCGTAGCAAGGGCGCGGTCACGAGGGTGGACTTTTTGCACTTCCTTTGCAAGGACTATATCGGCATATGCCTTGTGGCCGTAGACCGCTACGAGGACATTTGCCGCAGCTCGTCTTGGGCCTGAGAATTGGCTCTCTTTTTTTGGTTTTATCTTGCTCAAGTTGCTCTCCCTTAAATGTACTATACAAGAGAAGGGGGCTGCGGGGCAGGATTTTTTTGATTCATGGGGAGCTTTACTTAAAACTCGTCGTGAGATTGATAAAATACAATGAATTTGCTAAACTATAAGTATGGAAGAGCACGGCATTATAATAGAGAACAGGGGCGCAACGGTGCTTGTAAAGACAAGGCAAGGCACGTCCTGCGAGTCCTGTAAATCAAAGAAGGAGTGTAAGCCCATTGAGCAGGACGATATGCTCATTGAGGTGGAAAACACTATCGGCGCAGAGGTGGGTCAGAACGTGGTCTTCACCGTGGGAGCAGGCAGCATCCTTAAGGCCGGGGTCTTATTTTACCTTGTGCCTGTGCTTTGTTTTATACTTGGCGTAGTCCTTGGTCAGGCCGTGCTTGCGGGGTTTTTCCCGGGGGTGAATCCGGACCTTGTATCAGGTCTGTTTGGTTTATTCCTCTTGATCATATCTTTTATAGGGCTGAAACTCTATAATCGCAGCCTCCAAAAAGACAATACATTCAGGGCCAGACTTCTGAGGGTGCTCTGATTTGGCCTCGAAGATTATCACAAAAAATAAAAAGGCCTTTTTGATTATCATATTGAGGAGACCCTTGAGGCTGGTCTCGTGCTTACGGGTAATGAGATAAAGTCCATCCGTCTTGGCAGGGTGAATCTGAAGGACAGCTTTGCCCGTATTATGAATAATGAGCTCTTTCTTCTAAATGTTCACATAAGCCCTTATGAGATGGCCGATGGTTTTGCCCCTCCCGACCCTGAGCGCAGGAGAAAACTCCTTGTTCACAGAAGGGAGATAAAGCGTCTTATCGGTAAGACCAAGGTTAAGGGTTTGACGCTTATACCCACAAAGCTGTACTTTAAGCGCGGTAAGGTAAAGGTAGAGGTCGCGCTGGCCAGAGGTAAGACTCGCTACGATAAACGTGATTCCATAAAGAGAAAGGAGTCGGATCGTGAGATGGAGCGTGCCATGAAGCAGAGTAAAGCATGAAGACGGCGGGGAGGCCCCGGGGTTATGTATGTGTGTGGGGAGCCTAAGGCCCGCGTCTAAGAGTACACGTAATTGTTATTTTAAGAGTAATGTGTTATTATGTAATACTTGGGGGCGACCGGTCTCGACGGGACGGACCGAGTCCCAGGGAAGCATACCGAGGTCCATTGCCTCGTTAAACAGGTGGAACTCATAGTCGCCAACGACTATAACTACGCTCTGGCTGCTTAATCACAGTCAGCGTCCATATGGGCTTTTCCTGCGGGACTATACTGGACGACACACAGCAGGATGGCTATAAGGGCTCCGTCCGAAGTCCCTTATGGCGAGATCAACCGGACTGGCTCGCTGATAGTTTGCCTGTAAACGGTTAGCGGGTAAGATCAAAGACAGGCTAAGTATGTAGATGCCCGGGATAGGCGTTTCCGGACGTGGGTTCGATTCCCACCGCCTCCACCAAGTTTGCGTAGT
>JAJRZX010000146.1 GCA_024275045.1 Deltaproteobacteria bacterium | reverse complement strand
GCAATCAATGAGATAAAGGACCACAAGCAGGCAGATAGGACCTTTTGCCTCTTACCTGCCCCTGCGGCATCTACCGGACCGTCCCTTGACAGACCTCTTAAGAGGCGGCGTACAGGAAAAGGACGGAAGAAAAAAGTAACGGCCACGGCTGCTGCCGGCGTGCTCGGTAAAGATGCCATCAGTTTTTACTTTGAGAGCATCAAGGGACTGGGGCTCTTAAACGCAAGAGAAGAAAAGATACTTGCCCTTAAGATAGAGGCCGGAGACACCGCGGCGCGAACAAAGATGATTGAGTCGAATCTCAGGCTTGTTATCAATATCGCCAAGAGGTACACAGGCAGAGGTCTGCCCCTTGCGGACCTTATAGAAGAGGGGAATATCGGGCTCATAAAGGCTGTTGAGCGCTTTAGATCCGTAAAGGGCTGCAGGTTCTCCACATACGCCACGTACTGGATAAGGCAATCTGTAGACAGGGCAATAGCAAATCAGGCCAATACAGTGCGTCTGCCAATACATGTGACCAATGATCTCGCAAAGGTCACCCGTGCAAGAACCACCTTAAGAGAAGAGCTTCGCAGAGAGCCCCTTGCCGGAGAGGTCTCCCTTAAGACAGGTCTTAAGGAAAAGTACGTAAAAAAACTCGATGGAATCGTCAAAAAGACCTGTTCCCTTGAGGCCACCGTACCGGGCGAGTTTGAGCAGCCCCTTCTTGAGAGGCTTGAAGACACTACATCGCCTACGCCTATGGATGTAATTGACGGCGAGAAGAGGGTTAAGAACGTCAAAGCGTGGCTCACCCTCCTTGAGACCAACGAGGCGGAGATAATAAAGTTCCGTTTTGGTATAGACGGAACCGAGACAGAGACACTGGAGAAGATAGGGCTACGCCTTGGTGTTACACGTGAGCGGGTAAGGCAGATTGAGGTTAAGGCACTTGGAAAGCTGAAGGATATTATCAAGGATCACCATATGACCTTCAGCGATGTACTATAAAGACCTCTAATAAGAATAAGAAGACTGCTGTACCCATACCTGCCAATTAACCCATCACAAACCACCCCTGTGCCGTTTTACGGCACAGGGGTTTCTTTTTGTTAAGCCCCTTGCTTCGGTGTCTTGCTGCGCTTTGGGAGCAGCGGGAAGAGGGGCGGCGGAGCGGATTTAAGGGGGTTTTGCTTTTATGGCAGCGGGGTATTTCAGAGGCCCTCTCTTTCTGTTATAATCTCTCACATGGATTTCTTATCTGATTTTTTGTTCTCCCATTGCTGCCCTGTCCCAGGTCCGCAATATGAGTGAGAAGATAGAGACAAGAGCACCCTCAGGCGTACTTAAGAACATCTCCATCGTGCTCGTAGAGCCGCGCGGCCCTGCCAATATCGGAGCCACGGCAAGGGCGCTGGAGAACTGCGGCCTTCATGACCTTGTGCTTGTAAACCCATGCGAGTACAATAACGACGAGTGTCTTGGCAGGGCCTGCAACTCCGGGCACGTTGTCTTAAATGCCAGAGTCTTCCCCACGCTGAGGCAATGTGTGCGCGAGTTTGCTTTTGTTATGGGCACAACGCGTAGAACAGGTAAGTTACGCGAACCCCTTACGGATCTACCCGGGGCTGTCTCCATGATAAAGTCCATGAGCGCAAAGAACTCCGTTGCCATATTATTTGGCCGTGAGGACCGCGGGCTTGTAAACGATGAGCTTGGGCTCTGCGACGCACTTGTGGAGCTGCCGGCGCACAGGGATTATCCCTCGCTTAACCTCTCTCATGCTGTTTTTCTGCTCTGCCATTACCTGTATATGGGGACAGCGGCCGCAGAGCCCTTTCAGGCCATTACAGCGGCCCCGAGAGAGGAGCGAGATAAGATGTTTGTTCACATGGAAGAGATGCTCCGCGCACTTGATTACGGAGACGAGGGCAGGGAGTTTTTGCTTAGAGCCATAATAAAAAACTTCCGCGTGCTCTTTGGCAGAACATCTCTTATGGAAAAAGAGGTTAATATGCTGCGCGGGCTTTTTTCTCAGATACTCGCGAGGCTTAACCCTTAAGGGCAGAGCGGGACCCTTGCACTACCGCGTGTAATGGTAAAACCGGAATTTTATCGCAGATAACGTGGGCTTTATTTTATGCATGATGTGGAAGTTAAGAGTAAGAGCTGTAGTGAAGCCAAATCTACGGAGCGTGCCGTGCTTTTACTGGGCCACGGCAGCAGGAGAGGCGAGGCCAATGATGTCCTGCGTCATATGGCAGCGGCCTTACAGGACCTTAAGCGCTTCGGGGTTGTGGCCCCGGCTTTTTTACACTTTGAAAAACCTGATTTCCATGAGGGACTTGCAGCGCTGCTAAGACGCGGTTTCAGGGACATTATTGTAATGCCATATTTTCTCTACTGCGGAGCCCATGTATTAAAGGATATACCCGTAGAGATGAACCTTGCCCGTGTAAAGTACCCTGACCTTAAGATAAGGATTACTGAGAATCTTGGTTTTCACGATAAGCTTCTTGATATAGTGGTGCAGAGGCTGAGCGAGGCCATGGCCTCGGAGACCGGCACATGAGCTCTGTTGGGAGTGCCTCTCTTTTATAAGGAGAGTCTCGGGAGTATTTAACCCGAGACGCCCTTGACGGCTATGGTCATGCAGTGTGATAGAGGTGGTAAAGAAGACCTTTAAGGCGCTGCGGCCTCCGAGTTACGGTACATATACTCAACCCCTTATAGTAGTAAAGACTTTTATAATGGAAGCGGCAAAAGTCCTTACCGCCCGCATCTTGGATTAGAAGAGGTTATATCCCACCATGCACATTCCTGACGGTTATCTCAGCCCTGCTACGTGTCTGGTATTTTACGCCACGGCTGCGCCTTTGTGGTTTGTAGGTGCGCGCAAGGTGGAGTCTGAGCTAAGCGCCGCAGGCGTGGGCAGGCTCTCCCTTGCCTCTGCATTTGTATTTGTAATAATGATGTTTAATCTTCCCCTGCCCGGCGGGGCCTCAGGGCACCTTGTGGGCACGGCCATGCTTGCGCTAACCCTTGGGCCCTGGGCTGCCTTTATCTCCGTGAGTATGGTTATATTTATTCAGGCCCTTGTATTCGGCGACGGCGGGGTTACGGCCATAGGGGCCAATGCCTTTAATATGGCTTTTATCATGAGTTTTGTTAGTGTTGCCTTATATAAAATTATCCCTCACGGCCTGAAGGGCTCACGCAGGGATATAATCGCTGTTTTTATCTCCACTTATATCGCCGTTGGCATATCCGCCCTTGCCGTGTCTCTGGAACTTGGGGTTCAGCCTCTTATAGCCATGGACGCGGCGCACCGGCCTCTCTATGCGCCATATACCTTTGCTGTTACCATCCCTGCGGTGGTGCTGCCCCATCTGCTTTTTTTCGCGCCTGTTGAGGGACTTGCCACGGCCCTTGTACTTGCCTCAAAACGTCTGGGTGTGGGGCGAAGGCATGAGCTCGGCCGCAGCAGCAGGAGGACGATCTTTGGTGCGGCAGCGGCCCTTGTATTCATGACCCCCATTGGGCTCGCGGCTACTGGCACCCCCTGGGGAGAGTGGTCTCCCCAGGGGTTTATGAGGATCTTCGGGACCATCCCAACCGGTATGGGACGCCTTGCTGAGCTCTGGAACGGACTTTTGCCTGGTTATGGCGTAGCGGGTATCGCAGGCAGGTACGGCCACCTGGGCTCTGCCCTGGTTTATATATTCTCCGCACTTCTTGGCAGCTCCTTGCTGGTATTATTTATATTTATCTGGGGGAGGCTGTGGCAGAGAAACTCGTAGTACCGGCCTGGCTTATGGCGCAGGATACCGCAAGCCCCCGTCCCGCGGGTCATGGCGTTTTTCTTGAGAAAACTCTTCTCCGTTTAAGAGGGCTTGGCAGGTGGTTTTTTATTGATGAGAGCGGTACCGCCAGGAGCCGAGGCGGGTTTCTTGCATCCATTGACGCGGCGGCTTGTTTAGGCGGGGGTCTGCTCCTTCTCGCGGGACTCTCACTTACGCGCCGCTACGAGGGCCTTGTTCTGGCCTTTGCCTTTATCTCCTTCATTGTAGCTGCCGGTGGTCTAAGCATTCCCCTGCTCTTTAAAAGATGCCTGCCGCTCTTTGTCTTTACCCTTATTCTCACGGTACCGGTTTTTTTTCAGTTCTCCTTTGGAGGTGCGGGTTCCGGTGTCTTCGGGTTCATTCATATTAATCTTACAGCAGAGTCCCTTGGCAGAGGCGGATTTTTTCTCTCACGCTCCATGCTTATGCTTACCCTTGTTATGGTGCTTGGTCTTGTTACAACGCCCATGGCCCTGCTGGGCGGCCTCAGGAAGTTTCCTCTGCCGTCCATATTTACCACCATGCTTTTTATCTCTCTTGCCGGGATATTCAAACTTATCGCTCTTCTTGATGAGGCCGTCTCCGCGAGAAAGGCCCGTACCATATCACGGTGCGGGATAAGGGAGATGGAAGGCTGGTTTGCCGGTACCGCCGGGTATCTCTTTCATAGAGCCATGAGAACATCAGACGAAGTGGCCATGGCAATGGCCTCGCGGGGTTTTGACGGCACACTGAGAGTAATGAAACCCCGCTCCCTAAGAGGCAGGGATTTTCTCTGTATAGGGGTCTCTGCCTTTGTCTCTTTTCTGATTATATTTTTATAAACACGATTTTTATTTTAGTTTAAGGTGAGTATGTCCGAAGAGATGTTTGGGATAAAGGGGGTGAGCTTCAGGTACGGCTCGCAGGTCGCGCTGAAGGATGTTAGCTTCTCGCTCATGCGCGGTGAGGCTCTTGCCGTACTCGGGGCAAGCGGCGCAGGCAAGACTACGCTCCTGAAGGTTGTGAGCGGGCTTATCGCTCCCTCATCAGGGTCGGTGGAGTTTTTGGGCAGGCCCCTTGCCGGACACTGGCTGAAGAGGCAGCAGCAGGGGCGCTTCAGGGCTGGTGTGGGTTTTGTCTTCTCAGAGCCTGACGTTCAGTTATTCTGCCCCACTGTTTATGACGAGGTTGCCTTTGGACCGCTGCAGATGGATATGAGCGGCGGGCAGGTGCGAGAGCGGGTAGAGGAGACTATGAGCCTCCTGCAGATTGAGGGGCTGCGCAAGAGGGTGCCCCAGAGGTTAAGCAGCGGTGAGAAAAAAAAGGTGCAGCTTGCGGCCGTGCTCTCTGTAAACCCGGAGGTCCTGCTTCTTGACGAGCCCACCTTTGGCCTCGACCCCAGGACTCAGGTCTGGCTCCTGGAGCTGCTCTTAAGGCTGAAAGAGGCGGGAAAGACCTTTCTTCTCGCCACTCATGACCTTAGCCTTGTTGAGGATTTTTCCGGTAGAGCCATTGTGCTCTCAGAGTCTCACGGCATGGTCGCCAATGGCGCAACAGCGGAGATATTAAGTAATGAGAAGCTTCTTTTACAGGTAAACCTCATACACGAGCACGCACACAGACACGGTACAGTTGTTCATAAACACAGCCACGGTCCTTACTCATCTCATGACGAACACTGAAACTAAGACTTTCAGGGAGATTGATGATGAGACGAGGTTATGGTCTTGCTCTTACTGCGGCGGTGGTTGTATTTCTTTTTTTTCTCTCACCGGTACCGGGCTATGCCATTGGTCCCGATGATTCACAGAGAGTTAATGAGCTTGAACAGAGAATAAAAGCCCTTGAGGATAAAGGGAGCGCGCCCATGGCAAGTACGGAGCGTTCTCACAGGCTTCACCCCGTGCACAGCGAGTTCGGCCTTGAGATAACCGGTGGCCTTACATTTGTCGTGCACGGCGTTGCAAACCTCCCGGGTGAGAAGAGAAGCGAGGGCTCAATATCAGGAGACCTTGCCATTGAGGGGCCCATCGGGCAGCAAGGCATGGCCGTTATTGTCATGGACCTTCAGCGTGGGGTGGGTGTCGAGGGACTGAATCTTCTGGCCGCGCCTAACGGAAATCCCACGGGCATTAACGCGGATGTTGAGTCCTTTAATGACGTGAGCCTGAAGATTACTCAGCTCTACTATGCTCATCACCTCTTTGGCGGCATGCTTGACGTGGCCATTGGCCAGCTTGATATTACAGGATATTTTGACGGCAACAACTTTGCCAATGACGAGACAGCGCAGTTTATGGCCAATGTCTTTGTAAATAACTCCTCCATTGAGTTCGGCGGCTCTGATAATTTTTATTCACCGGGCATCTCATTAACCTTCTCACCTGCAAAGATACTTGATATCACTGTCGGCGCCTTTGATGGTGACGGTGATTACGCAAGGCCTTTTGACGACCCCTTTGTAATGGCAGAGTTGGACTTTAGCCTTGCTTTTTCCGGCAGGGACGGAACATACAGGGTCTATTACTGGAAGAGGCCATCACGGCCCGCGGTAAATCTTGAGTTTCTTGCCGACTCCACGGATACGGACCTTTTGAAGACCGCTAACCAGGGTGTTGGCATAAGCTTAGACCAGTACCTCTCAGAGAATGTAGGTGTGTGGCTGAGAGCCGGTACGCAGAGAGAGAGACTCTCACAGATGAAGGGCTTTCTTGGAGCAGGCATATCTTCTTCGGCGTGGTTTCTTGGCAGAGGTGAGGATACCATGGGCCTTGGTTATGGTGTCAACTTCATAGGCAAGGACTACAAAAACTTTAAACGCATGAGTGGCGGTGGTTTCGAGGCCGGTAACGAGCATTATCTGGAGACTTATTACAATGCCTTTCTTGGCGGTATCGGCGGAATGGGTATGCATTTAGCCCCTGATTTTCAGTACATTATCAACCGCGGAGGCGATAGGAGTACGAAAAACGTCTTTATCTACGGGGTTAGGCTTCAGGCGGATTTTTAAGGTGCAGCCTCCCCTTGGTTGAGATAGGGCGTGGGCTCGGTTGCGGGCTTTGTAAATGAGATGCCTCTCCGGACCAATAAAGCAGGACCCTCATATTTGCTAGCATAGTGAGTCTATCTTGTACTATCCATACCCGCACCCTCGTTGTACAGGGGGCGGGTCTTATTTTTTTTTTTTCCTGAGGCAGGGCTTCTCTGAAGGTCTATCTAAAACCGCCGCATGTAATATTCATCATCATAACGTTTTTGCCTGATTCTTTTATTATCTCCACCCCCCCCGCTGCTTATATAAAAGGCGCTCTTGCTGCCTTGATTGCTTCAACTCACTTCAGTGGTCTTGCCGCGAAGTGCGCCTGCGTAAAAATACCTGGATTATTGCTGCGTCTTACTCTGTAAAATTATCTTATCTTCTTGCTTTATGATACTTTTTGGAGTGGTTAAGATCCTTTCATGTAGTGCTGAGAGTTTTTCCACGGCTTTGACTATGAATTATTCCGCCACTTTGATAAGATGAACGCTAAGTCGGATAAAGAGGCACTCTTTCTCCGTAAACTCATCTACGCTTCTACACGTCTTATTTCTGTATATGGGGTCACCGCAGGCAATGTTATTATAGGAGCGGTTTGAGCTGCGGCTTTTGAAGCCGTAAAAAAATAAAAGTTGATTTAGGGCAACCCCGAGAAAGTCCATGCCCTGAAATACACAAGGCACCGCAAGCCCGTATCCGTAAAGGCCGCGGCGTAGATAAAGCAGCGTAGAATAAACACTCATAATGTGGCCGCTCTCAGCCACGGCATCGGGAACTCATGAACCTTCTACTCACTGTTATTTATATGATTGTTGTTCTTATCTTCTCCGTCTTCACCCCGCCCCGCGGAGTCGATACCTTTACCGGCCTTGACAAGGTCCTGCATTTTCTACTCTACGGCCTTATGGGATTATTATGGGTTAGGGTTTTTTTAACGAGAAGGACCCACGGCTTTGGCGGGGGCAGGCCCAGAGGCGTGGCACTGAAAGCCCTTGCCATTACTTTTTTGTATGGTCTTATTATTGAGTTTGTTCAGAATTTTCTACCGGCAAGAGAGGCATCCTTATATGACGCCCTTGCCAACGGCGCTGGAGCTATCGCAGGAGTCTTATTGTATTCTCTTATTAACAGATGTATTCGTATTAGTTAAAGAGGTGGAGTATGCTGCTTGAGAAGATGACCATGGAGGAGTTTTCTGTGGCACTGGAAAAGACAAAAACTCTGGCCGTGCCGTACGGCACACTTGAGGCCCACGGAAAACACCTGCCCCTGTATACTGATACCATCACAATGTGCCGTGTGCTTGAAGAGGCGGCTCTGGAGAGAGACTTTTTTATCGCCCCTCCCGTACACTACGGAGTCTGCACATCTACGGGACAGCATCCCGGAAGCATCGGCATCACACCGCCTACGCTAAGAAGGATTACGACGGATATTGTCACTGATGCCTATGCCAGAGGTCTCAGAAATATCCTCCTTATCTCAGGGCACGGCGGCGGAGCCCATGTGGCGGCCATGAAAGAGTCTGCCGAGGTCCTTGCGGCAACACTGCCGCACCTTACCATCGCGGCGCTATCCATATACGATGTTATCTGGGACGACCTGGAGAGGCTTGCAGAGACAGAGAACGATTCACACGCAGGCGAGATGGAGACCTCGATAATCCTGCACCTTGCACCAAAACTTGTAAAGGGACGCGGAGCAGAAGAGTACCCGGCATTTACAAAACCACTTATATTCGCCGATAAGGTCAGCCAGTGGCCCGGAGCTGTCTGGGGTAACCCCGAAAAGGCTACACCGGAAAAAGGCCGCGAGCTTTTTCTTGCTATGGTGAGAGTGACAATTGAAATACTTAAAAAGATGGACGAAGCCGCACGTTAAATACGAAATACCCTGTCTTACTTTCTTTTGGAAAAAAGAAAGTAAGACAAAGAAAACCAATAGGGGAAACTAATCAGGTTCATTGAATATGCCTCCCGCCTCCCGCGAAACTATAATAAAAAAAGAAAGTAAGACAAAGAAAACCAATAGGG
>JAJRZX010000145.1 GCA_024275045.1 Deltaproteobacteria bacterium | reverse complement strand
CGTTACTTTTTTCTTCCGTCCTTTTCCTGTACGCCGCCTCTTAAGAGGTCTGTCAAGGGACGGTCCGGTAGATGCCGCAGGGGCAGGTAAGAGGCAAAAGGTCCTATCTGCCTGCTTGTGGTCCTTTATCTCATTGATTGCGCTGAGATCTCTCATCTCTTACCCCCTTTCATCTTGGTAATATCCGGGACCTATTCCTCTGTCTTCTCAAACTCCTTGGCCTCACACTGAGGGCAGGATTTTGGTCTACATCTTGTATCTTTCGAGTAACCGCACTTCGTACACTTCCAAAGGGCCATGTTAAAGCCTCCGGGTTTAAATTGTTTTACTTAACCAGACCTTAGAGATGGGCCTTTGCGTACTCCTCAAGACCGTCCTGGCTGGGTTTCATCGCGTCATCGCCTTTTTTCCAGTTAGCCGGGCATACCTCGCCGTGTTTTTCAGTAAACTCAATTGCATCAATAACACGCAGTATCTCGTCTATGTTCCTGCCGATGGGCAGATCGTTTACAGTATAACTTCTGAGTTTACCTGCCTTGTCAATTATGAATACACCGCGAAGAGCCACGCCCGCGCATTCGAGAAGCACTCCGTATTTGGCGCTGATACACTTATTCAAGTCAGCAACAAGAGGGTATCCAATGGGGCCGATGCCGCCTTCTTTTCTATCGGTGTTTCTCCACTTGGCGTGTGAGAACTGGCTGTCCACGGAGATACCGAGCACCTGCGCGTCCCTTGCCTTGAACTCATCTACCCTGTCGCTGAGAGAGACTATCTCAGTAGGACATACAAAGGTAAAATCCAGGGGATAGAAAAACAGCACCGTGTACTTGCCTCTGTAATCAGATAGACTTAACTCTTTGATAGAACCATCCTCATATACTGCCTGTGCCGTAAAATCCGGTGCGTCTTGCTGAACAAATGCCTCTGACATCTTCTCTCTCCTCGTAAGTTAGTTGTTATCTGCAGTTATCGCATACACCAAAAAAATCCACATGATTGGTCTGTACATCAAAGTCCCGTGTTATCTCCTCCGGGAGCTTGAGCGCGGCTGAGTAGTCAACCATTACATCATCAATGCGTCCGCAGCACGTACACCTTATATGATGATGAGGGCTTGCGTCAGGGTCAAAACGCCTGCGCTCGGGGTCTATGTTAAGCTCAGAGAGCTCGCCTCTTCCGATAAGGGCCTGCACCGTATTGTAAACCGTTGCAAAAGAGAGTGTTGGATTTGCATCCTTCAGGTCTCTGAATATCTCCTCTGCGCTTGGATGATTCTTATTGCCCTCAAGATAATCCAAGATGGCAAGCCTCTGAGGCGTAAGCTTAAAACCTTTGCCTCTGTACTTTTTTATTATTTTATCCATTTTCCCGACCCGCCCGTAGAGATGACCTGTTTTTTATTAAACTATCTTTTCTCATGCCCCCTGCCGCTCCATCTCCCCGGTACAACTCATACAAAAACTTTTTTAATAATCTCTTTTTTGAACCAGACGTTTTTCCAATAGCCTTTGCTCTATCCCCCCTTAGTCCCACTTGCACCCCTTTCTGCATCACCCCCTTACACCCCTTTCTGCATCACCCCCTTACACCCCTTTCTGCATCACCCCCTTGCACCCCTTTCTGTATCATCCACTTGCACCCCTTTCTGCATCACCCCCTTACACCCCTTTCTTACATTCGCCTCTTTTATATTCGCCCCTTTGTATCGCCTCTCTTATACTTACTCGCCTTCTTGCCTCCTCTCTTTTAACCTCGCCCACTTTCGCCTACTTTGGAAAGGTTATTACCTTTGAATGATTCCATTATACAGTGTGGGGAGTAGGTGTCAAGCTTTTTTTTATGTGATTGAGAAAAAAAAGAGGGCTTTAATGAGAGCGTGGTATATATTGACCGCAGGGAGGGAATCATGGTAATAGAGCTATAGGCAGGTATCTCAAGAAATATGGGTGCGAGAGCTGCTTCGCTCCATGCGCCAAGAAGAGACAAAAAAACCTGAGGGACTACAAACCTTTAAATAATATAAGGAAAGTAAAAAAAATGTTCTTTTTCAATTCAATGCATATCATTCATCTCGTAGCCGTAATATTCTGGATAGGGGGACTCACCTTTATCACCACCATGATCTTTCCCATCATCATAAAAACAGAAGACCCCATTGCCAAGGTTCTGCTCTTTCGGAAGATAGAGCACAGGTTTGCGAAAAGGGCGCGAATCTACAACCTCATTACCGGTGCCTCGGGGCTTATAATGGTCTTTTACATGGGGTGGCAGGACACTATCTTTACGGGTCACGGGCTCTCGCTGCTGCTAATGGCCCTGATATGGGTTTTATGGTTTGTCATGTTATTCGGCCTTGAGCCTCTTGTAATAAAAAAGATGCTGGGACGCATGCTGGACAAGGACTCCAATGTAGATATAGACGCTGTATTTAGAAGGATGAACAAGATGCACTGGATACTGCTGGTAATATCAATTATCGCCGTTGCAAGCGGAGCGTGTTTTGCGCACAGCTCATTGTTCACGGCAGTACATTAAGTTTTAAGAGGTATGGATAAGAACAAAGGGGGGGCAAGGATGGCCGAGGTCTCTTTCTCAGAGTTTTATAAGGGACTTTAGATTTTTGGGATTCACCCCTTCGAGTCTAAGTAACCCCTCTTTAACAGATAACCCTCCGCCGCCGGACCAGCCGCCGGTACTTCCTGAAGAGCTTACCACCCTGTGACAGGGTATGATTACAGGCACCATGTTGCGGCCGCAGGCCGTTGCCACTGCCCTGCAGGCACGGCGACGTCCGATCTTGGAGGCTATGGCGGCATAAGTGTCCACATGGCCTCGCGGTATCTCAGAGACGGCCTTCCAGACACTCTGCTGAAAAACCGTTCCATAGAGTTTTACGGGCAGATTAAACTCCACCACATGGCCCGCAAAATACCTCTCCAATAACGTGAATAAAGGCTCTAAGGCAGAGCTGTCAAGGCAAAGCGTAAGTGAGTCCCCAAACCTGCGCTCAAGAAGGTTACGCAGCTCATCGGCACGGGCGCAAAAAGACATGGCAATAAGCGAAGTCCCCTGCATGGCGGCGTATATGGTACCAAAAGGTGAGTTGTAGGACGCGAAACTCATGGGCACGGATAAATCAATAGTCTCCGTGGCTGCGGTATATATCATCTATTCACTCTTAGATTCTATGCGTACAAGGCTTAGAGCCCCAGTCTGTTCCTTCCCATAAGTAACCAGATAAAAAAGGGTCCGCCAAGGAGCGCGGTTATTACTCCCACGGGTATCTCCACGGGGGCGATAATGGTTCTCGCGAGGGTATCGCAGAGCGTAAGAAAAAGTCCGCCAAATAGCAGTGAGGCGGGCCCGAGGTACCTGTGGTCCTGGCCCAGAACAAGGCGGCATATATGAGGGGCCATCATGCCCACAAAACCAATGGGGCCGCAGACAGCCACTACTCCGCCTACCATTACCGAGGTGGCGATAAAGGCGGCAAGCCTTGTTTTTTTCACATCCACGCCCCTGCTAACGGCTATTTCCTCACCGATGAGCATAAGGTTGAGCTCATTGGATATATACAGAATAACGGCAGCGCCTGCAAGGACAAAGGGCAGCATATTAAGCAGCGGCGCGTACCCCACCACCTCAAGACCGCCCATGAGCCATCTGATTATCTGAAAGGACTGCGTAAAATCGGACATGTATTGAATGAAGAGGATAATGCTTGAACAAAAGGCCCCCACCGCCACTCCGGCAAGGAGCATGGTAAGCGTGGATAGGCCCTTTTTAAGCCTTGTAAGTCCGTAGACAAGCAGTATCGCCGCACCTGCGCCCATAAAGGCGAATATTGAGTCACCGGAAAAACCCAGCACATGGAACCTCAGCCCCAGCCAGATAGAGAGAGAGGCGCCAAGCGCGGCGCCGTTGGCCACACCAAGCGTAAAGGGCGTGGCAAGGGGGTTTCTGAATATGGCCTGAAATGTCATGCCGCTTACGGATAGTGCTGAGCCCGCTAAAAAAGCGGTGAGCACCCTTGCCACCCTTATGTTCCAGAATACATTTGAGCCGGCGTTACCTGAGAACACGTCGCCGGGGGAGATTGCCATTATCCCGGCAAAGGGCGCAAAGATAAATGTAAGAAGCGACGCGAGTACAAGCGCGCCAATCATGAACCTCTTAAAGGCCGCGTCTTGAATCACCCTGCCTCCGGTATTATCACAGGCGTCCCTGTCTCCGGGTGGGAGACAAAAGTAAAGGGTTTCTCGTATATGCCCGCGAGGGTACTGTTGTTCATCAGACTCTCCGGAGGGCCGCGAAAGGCCACGGCACCGTCCTTTATGGCGATTATCTTTGAGCTGAAGAGAGCGGCGTGATTTATGTCATGAGTAACAGAGAGTATGGTAACGCCGTGTTGGGTATTGATTTTTTTAAGTATATTTATTATCTCATGCTGGTGCCTGGGGTCGAGAAAGGTTGTGGGCTCATCAAGGAGCATAATCTCAGCGTCCTGCGAGAGGGCCCCTGCGATAAGGACCTTCTGACGCTCTCCGCCGCTTAGCGTTGCCATTGCGCGCCGGGCCAACCCCTCCATGCCCACCAT
>JAJRZX010000144.1 GCA_024275045.1 Deltaproteobacteria bacterium | reverse complement strand
CATATCTGTGCATCTGGCGCGTTGCCCGAATCTCCTTAACGTAGACAGGGAGCGTATGATAGATGTTGCCTGGGACGAGGACTCTCAGATAACAAGGTCTGTGAAGATAATGGTCGTGTGCAGGAATGAGAAAGGCATGCTGGCCGTACTTACAGGTAATATACACGACTCTGATGCCAACATCTCCAATGCCGAGATTAAGACCATACCTGATAACAGGTCTCTCTGTACCTTTGAGGTGGAGGTGCGTGATATTAAACACCTTAAGACTATTATAGATTCTCTCTCGAAGATTAAGCGCGTTCAGAAGGTTAAGAGAGTAAAGGGCAAGGTGCCTTTCAGCTACGAGAGCGCCTTCTGAGTCTCTTATAACCTGAACCAGGACCCACCTGATGGAGTTTTAATATTATGCGTATAGAGGCGATAAGCACAAAAGAGGCACCTGCTGCCATAGGGCCGTACTCACAGGCCGTAAGGGCAGGGGGGTTTCTCTTTCTCTCAGGGGTTATACCAATTGAGAGCTCATCTGGCGAGCTTGTTACCGCCGGCATAGAGGCTGAGACCGCCACAGTGCTTGCCAACATCAGCGCAGTACTTGCCGGAGCCGGGCTTACTGCCTCTGATGTTGTAAAGACAACGGTTTACCTCAGTGATATATCTTTATTTGAGAGCATGAACAAGGTCTACGGTGAGTTTTTTACACGGCCATACCCTGCAAGGTCTACCGTGGAGGCGGCAGCGCTGCCAAAGGGAGTGGCCATTGAGATAGATCTTATAGCGTTATTAAAGTAGCAGGTTTTGCCTCTGTCCTGGGAGTAACAGGGTGTGGGGAGAAGCAAAGCGCGCGTTCAACGGACAGTGCCTCTGGTGCAGGGCAGGAGCAACTCCCTGCTATATACGTGTACCTATATAAACACAGAGCCAATAAAAAACGCCGTCCCTCAGGGGACGGCGTTTTTAAGCATAATAAACTTTTTTAGACCGCTCTGACCACGGCCCCTGAACGAATGCACCGCGAGCAGACCTTTATCTTTCTAACCGTGCCCTCGTGTACCGCGCGCACGCTCTGCAGGTTAGGGTTCCATCTTCTCTTTGTTTTATTGTGGGCATGGCTTACGTTGTTGCCGAAAACAGGCCCTTTCTTGCATATCTTGCATATGGCTGACATTTTCTGTACCCCTCCGATATATTAATCAAAGTAAATTAACACTTTTTAAAAAGCAACGCAAGAGGTTTTTCACAAAAAACCAATAACAACCCCTATATCTCAGTACTCTCGCCGGGCCGTAGTATGCGTACATCAGCCTCGTTGCCTGCAAGTGCGTCCTTAAAGACCTGCGGGTCCTGCCTGATAAGATCAAATGTGTTGTAATGCATGGGTATGACTATGGAGGGCGAGAGCATCTTCACGGCGCGTACGGCATCGTTTATGCCCATGGTAAAGTTATCTCCTATGGGCAGAAGAGCGCAGTCCAAGGTGTTGGTATCACCTATAAGGCCCATATCAAGAAAAAGCCCCGTATCACCTGCGTGGTACACTGTTTTTCCGTCCATTGTAAGGATAATGCCGCAGGGGTTGCCAAGGGATGTATCGTCTGTAGTGGAGCCGTGATGGGCGATGGTAAGCTTAACGCGTCCAAAGGGAAAATCAAAGGCTCCCCCGATATGCATGGTGTGCCCCATGGCCCCTTTTGCGATACAGTAGTTTACAAGCTCAAAGGTGCCGATAATGGGGGAGTTATTGTTTTTTGCTATCTCCACGGCATCGCCAAGGTGGTCGGCGTGTCCATGTGTGACAAGAACGGCATCAACAGAGACGTCCTCTGCGCTTATATCGGCAAGGGGGTTGCCTGTGAGAAAAGGGTCTATAATAAGACTTGTGCCCTGTGACTGAAAGGTAAAGCAGGAATGACCGTGGTATATTATCTTCATATCATATCCTCACAAGTGTTTTTTGAGTGAAAATTATTTTTTAAAGGTGAGCCTCTTTGCCCCGAGCAGCACACAGGCAGTCTCAGGGTAATCCGATGTAATGGGGGTACCTGATGCCACAACAAGGAGGCGCGCGCCTTTCTCGAAGTAATAACCCTTGCCTATATTAAAAGCAAAAGAGACCTTGCCGCCCTGTTTTGATACAGGGGCATTGCCCTCAGCGGAGATAATATCCACAACCTTTCCATTAGAGCCTACAAGAAAAGCCTCAAGGTAAAGGTTGTATTTTTTCTTCTTAACGTGCATGGTCCGTGGAAGAGGCAGTATCTTCACAGTGCCTTTTACGGTGAGCATGGGCAGCATATCGCTGTATGTCATTGAGGTTGTGAAGCGGAATTTTGTAATATCCGTGTCCAGTACGGCAAAGTTATTTATGGGCATGCTCCTGGAGCAGGCGCGCAGCTGCGATGGGAAGAGTTTTCTAAGGGATGAGGCGTACCATACCTCTGAGTTATTGAGGTTAAAGGGGCTTAGAGAGCGTGTGTTTCTTACATAGGTCTCTTTTGAGACGCAGTCTTTTAACAGGCTGAGGCTGCCTCCGGCACCGCTCTTACAGAAGCTGTATATATCGTCTTGAATAGGGTTGGTGGCAAGCCACCTCTTTGCCAGGGCCTCATTTTCCATACAGCCGGCCAATGATTTATGAAGGGCCTTGTAATTAGCCTCGCAGTAGGTTTTTTCCGTACCCGCCGCAGCAGGCATGAGGCTAATAAGACTCGCTGCAAAAAATGTTATAACCGCAACCATTAAAAATCTCATCTCAGACCTCGCTTTTAAAATGATTAATGAGTGAGTGAGTTAAAAACCCCGTACCTTAAGGCCCTCTGCCAGTAAAAGCGCCGCGGTTACGCCGCAGCCCTCTATGATTTTATTAATATCTCTCTCCTTAGCCTCTTTCTCTTCACCTTGAGTAGAGGATGAGCGGATATATTTTACGCCGCATGAAGGGCTTCGTTCTTTTAGTATGGCCTTATCAGCCCCTGTCCTGCGTGCTAAATCGAGTGCAGCCTCGGCGCCGGTGATAAATGCCTGCGTAACATCCTTGCCCTTAATATCAATAACTCGCGCCTTACCCTCGAGTACATCCTCCCCTGCGCCCCTTTCTATGGTTGCGGGCTCTCTTGGAGTTGGCAGACCGCCGATTTGTTCGGGACATAGGGGCAGCACATATGCCCCCCCATCCTCAAGTGCGTCTATGGCCTCTGCGGCCTCAGTGTTATAAGCCGCCTCTCCATTATACCTTGTCTTAAGTCCAAGCAAACACGCGCTTACAATGACGGGTTTAATAGGGGGTCTCTTATCTATCATTCTCACTCACCGTAAGAGATACAGGAGGGTTTTCCATAGCCTGATTTCCCTCTATGGAAGCGTTGTTTTTAAGCCTTACCTGCCTTCCCGTTACCGTGATGCTGCCGCTTGCGATAAGGCTTACGGCCTCCGGCAGTATGCGGTGCTCTTCACGTAGTATGCGCGCGGCAAGGGTGTCTTCAGTGTCATCATCAAGGAGCGGTACAACGGCTTGAATTATAATAGGGCCTGTATCAAGGCCGGAATCAACAAAGTGAACGGTGCAGCCTGAGAATTTTACCCCGTGTTTAATGGCCTTTTTATGAACATTCAGCCCGGGAAATGATGGCAGCAGCGCGGGGTGTATGTTGATTATTCGCTCTGGAAATGCCTCTATGAAAGCAGGGCCAAGCACTCGCATGAAACCCGCAAGCACCACGAGTTCAACACCGCGTCCCTTTAGAAGGTTCATCATCTCGCCGTCAAACTCGGCCCTTGTGACGTACTCGTTCTCACGAACAAGGACGTGCTCAAGGCCGTGTTTTTTGGCGCGCTCAAGGACCCCTGCCTCAGGACGGTCGCTAATAATGAGCTCTATGGTGGCAGAGAGTCTGCCCTCTTCAATGGCGTTTATAAGGCACTGCGCGTTAGTGCCTCTGCCCGAGGCTATGATGCCTATCTTTAACATGAGGTGCGAACTGGGTTACGGTACATTAGAATAAACTCTCTCCCGTAAAAGAGACTGCTTTTTCCGAGGGCTTTTTCCTGCCTGCTTCACCTATGATGGATGCCTTCTCACCGGCCTTTTCAAGGGCTTTTATTATATTGCCGCCGTCTTTTGCGGAGGCGACAATTACAAGACCTATGCCGCAGTTAAAGGTTCTGAGCATCTCAGCCTCCTCAACGTCTCCTCCTCTCTGAATAAGTCTGAAGATGGGGGGCACGGGCCAGGACCCTCTCTTTATCTCTGCCCTCAGGCCATGGGGCAGCACGCGGGGGATGTTCTCAAGAAAACCGCCCCCTGTAATATGGGCCATGCCTTTTATGGTGAATTTCTTACATATCTTAAGTACGGGTTTAACGTAAATACGAGTGGGTTCAAGGAGGGCTGACCCAAGGGTACGGCCCTTGAGGCCCTTAACGCGTTTTTTAATATCAAGGCCGAGTTTATCAAATAACACGGCTCTGGCAAGAGAGTATCCGTTACTGTGAAGTCCGCTTGAGTGAAGTCCGATGATAATATCGCCTGCCTTTATGGTGCTGCCGTCAATGATTTTTTTTCTCTCTACTACCCCAACGGCAAAGCCCGCGAGGTCGTACTCGCCGCTCTTATAAAGGCCGGGCATCTCAGCGGTCTCGCCCCCTATAAGTGCGCACCCGGCCTGAAGACAGCCATCTGTTATGCCCTTTACCACACGCGCCGCCTGCGTGCTTTTTAGCGCGCCGGTGGCAAAGTAATCAAGAAAAAAAAGCGGCTCCGCGCCAGCCGTGAGTATGTCGTTAACATTCATGGCAACAAGGTCTATGCCCACGGTGGAGTCTTTTCCAGCCATGAAGGCAACAAGGAGTTTTGTGCCCACGCCGTCTGTGGAAGAGACAAGCACAGGGTCTTTCATCCCCTTGAAACCGGCGCTGAATAGCGCGCCAAAGCCGCCAAGCCCTGAACGCACCTCTTTACGCATGGTTTTTTTAATACCCGGCGTGATTAATTTTACGAGCCTCTGGCCTTCGTTTATATCAACGCCGGCCCCGCGGTAGGTTAGACCTTTCTTTTTCATTGTGGCAATAGAATAATCCAATCACCTCTTAAAGTCAACATGGGAGCCGCGTCTTGAGCTTATTTTTCTCTTAGAATAAAGATTGAATTACGGTAAGGTATACATTATCATTACCTATTACGGAAAAAATCAACGCACCATTAAGAGAAAATGACTAAAAAACTCATACTTGTCTCAAATGACGACGGCATACACAGCTCCGGGCTAAAGTGTCTTGCAGAGAAAGCAAGGGAGCTTGGCCGTGTCTTTGTAGTGGCCCCTGACAGAGAGAGGAGCGCGGCCTCTCATTCCCTTACACTGCACCGCCCTCTAAGGGTTACAAAGACAGGTACTGATGAGTACGCGGTTGACGGTACCCCCACGGATTGCGTTACACTGGCTGTAAACTCCATACTGCCGCGCACCCCGGATATTGTATTATCAGGCGTCAACATGGGCACTAACCTTGGCGAGGACGTGCTTTACTCAGGCACGGTATCCGCCGCCATGGAGGGTACCATGCTTGGCATACCTTCTGCGGCCTTTTCCCTTGGCAGCCCCTATGAGGCGGGACTTGAGTACGCGGGGGTCTTTGCGAAAAAAGTAGCCGCTCGAATGCTGGCAGAGGGACTGCCCTCTGATACTTTGCTTAATGTCAATATACCTGGCCTTAAGAGTATAAAGGGGTACTGGATAACGAGACTTGGAAAACGATTTTATAATGACGTTGTTATTGAGAAAATAGACCCCCGCGGTAAAAAATACTTCTGGATCGGCGGAGAGATAGATAGGTGGGAGGGCGGCAGAGACTCTGATTTTCACGCCTTCAAGGGCGGTTACGTCACAATTACCCCGCTGCACTTTGATATGACTAATCACGATTCCATTCTAAAACTAAAGGGCTGGGACTTTGAGTAATCTTACCACAAT
>JAJRZX010000143.1 GCA_024275045.1 Deltaproteobacteria bacterium | reverse complement strand
CTTTCTTGTTCAGAGCATTGATGTAACGTGGCGGGTCAAGGCATCTTTAGGGCACTAAGCCTTGTTCCATATTGGTTTTCTTTGTCCTACTTTCTTTTTTCCAAAAGAAAGTAGGAGGCACCTAAGAGTGCGGCCTTATCGTTTTTGATGAGATACACGGGCATTTCCAAAAGGAGCTCTCTAAAGCGTCCTTTTTTCACAAAAGATTCCATAAAAATCTTTTCTTCCTCATCTGAAAATATCTTCGGAGCAATGCCTCCACCGATATAGAGTCCGTTGGTGGACAAACTTTTAAGGGCAAGGTTACCGGCCTCTGCGCCGTAGATGGAGACGAATATTTGAAGTGCTTCTACGGCACGGGGATGGGATTTTTCACGAGCCATCTTAAATACAATTTCTCCGCCTCCGTGGTTATCGAATAATTCCTGAGTTTCTTTGGAGAGAGATTCGTTGTCTTTATTCAGTAAAAAAGTATAGATATTTCCAAGACCGTCTCCTGAGAGGAGCCTCTCGTAGCTTACATGGCCAAATCGTCTCATAA
This sequence comes from Deltaproteobacteria bacterium, assembly GCA_024275045.1. GTDB lineage: Bacteria > Desulfobacterota > GWC2-55-46 > GWC2-55-46 > JADFVP01 > JAJRZX01. The sequence continues at coordinate 7,336 of JAJRZX010000143.1, read as the reverse complement.
GATGTGCGAGGAGCTCTATCTCAAGGTCTGTGCGTGGGGCGAAGTCCGTATGCCCGCCTTCTGTTGCCGAGGGGTATCTTTGCCCGTTTACGTTAAAGAGTATGGTCTCTCCGAGGCCCGTGCCCGCGGCTATAAGGGCGGCGTTGCCGTCACGTTTTTGGCCCTGATTTATGACTTTAATATCATCGCTGCCAAGGGCTTCAAGGCCCCACCCTGTTGCAGCGAGATCGTTAAGCAGGCTCACTTCAGGGAGGTTTAAAATATCCGCTATCACCTCACCATCAATTACCCAGGGGGTATTTGTAAGGCTGCATTTGTTACCCTCCACGGGGCAGGCAACACCGAATGCCGCGCCTGTAAGAGCAAGGTTTTTGAGTCCTCCATTATCATCTATAAAGGATATGATTAGTGCTGAGATGGACTGAAAGTCAGTATTTACGAGTTTTTTGACGTTTACAGGGCTAAGAGAAGCACCCTCACTCTTAAAGAGGCCGAGATAAGTCTTTGTGCCGCCGATGTCGCCGGCGAGAATTAGGTTGTTGTTTTTCATTATAAATAAGCCCTCTCCTAAGAGAGGGCCTCTCTCACAATATCCATGTAGGTTTTGAGGTTAGCGGCAGAGGGGGTGGCGGCCTCAAACAGGAGTACACGGCGGCCTCGTTTCATCAACGCCTCCATGTCGCCGTATGCCTGCGAGAGTTCCAGGTAGGAGAATGTAAATGGGGCCTGGGGTATTTTCAGATCCTTGTCAACACCATGGGTAAAGATAAGATAAATGCCATTATTTGGGCCGCCTTTATGAATCTGACCAGTGGAATGCAGGTACCTCGGGCCAAAACCCGCCTGTACCGCCTTCTTTGTCTTAAGCATAAGAGCGGCCTGAAGCTCGCTTGCCATGCTCTGAATTGCGGTATCAAAGGGAGAGTAGTAGGTGAGCAGGGCGATGTAGTCGTCATCTTTCATGGCAGCAAAGAGGGCCTTTAGCAGGGCCGCCGCATCACCATCATCCAGAGTCTTCTTTACAGAGGGCGTTTTCTGTACACTCTCAGAGAGGTATATGTTTTTCCCCTCTGCGTTTAAGGAGGTCCCCGGAGCGCCTGCAGATTTTTCTTCAAGCCTTGCGCGGGCAAGTATCTTGGCGGACTCTACATCAGGTTGGTCAAAGGGGTTGATGCCGAGCATGCGTCCGGCAAGGGCCGTGGCTATCTCCCAACGCATGAACTCATAACCAACCTCATAAGTATCGGCAAGGCGAATTTTTATAAGAGGATGACCTGCATCTGTGAGGGCCTTCAACGCAGTCTCATCAGCAGGCTCATCGCCAAGTCTAAGATCAACAAAGATTCTGTCTTCACCGTAGTTTTCCACACTGCCAAGGGGCTCGCCTGTTACGGGGATTATGCCTTTATCTTCTTTACCCGTGCTCTCGGCAACAAGCTGCTCAACCCAGAGGCCAAAGGCAGGGAGTTTATCTGATACAAAGAGGGTTAACTTGTCTCGTCCCGCAAGGGCCGCCGCACCAAGGGCCGCGCCGAGACGGATGCCTGCCTGGGCCTTTGGGTGAGCAGAATTTTTTTCTGATATAACGGCTCGACCTGCGCTCTCTATGAGACGTTTAATATCAATGCCCGCAAGGACCGCTGGTACAAGGCCGAATAATGAGAGAGCCGAGAAACGCCCCCCTATATCTGATGGGTTAAGGAATACAGACCTGAAGGAGAGCTCCTTGCCAAGTGCCTCAAGGGCAGATCCGGGGTCTGTAATGGCGACAAAGTTATCACCAGGAGTTTGGGGAGAGATATTTTTTATCTTATCGTAAAAAAACCTGAAGAGCGTATTGGGCTCTACGGTAGAGCCAGATTTACTTGATACTACAAAAAGAGTCTTTGTGGTAAGACGGGCCGTGACCTCCTCTATGGCCACGGGGTCTGTGGAGTCAAGCACAGAAAGTACGGGCCAACCTTCTGCGTGGCCGAATACCCCCGCAAGAACAAGGGGCGCAAGGCTTGACCCACCCATGCCCAGTAGAACAACCTCGGTAAAACCAGCCTCTTGAACCTCAGCGGCAAAAGCCGTAATAAAGTCCGCCTTCTCACTCATTAAGGCGGGTAAAAATCGCCAGCCAAGGGAGTTGTTTATAAGGGCTTTATGCTCTGCGTCATCTTTCCAGAGAGTAGCGTCTCCGGCGGCAAGGCCCTTTATAAAAGTACCTGCACGCGTCTCTTTAAGAGCCTCTTGAAAGGCCCCGGATAATCCACACATCTCAAAGCTGTTCTTATCCATACGACCACCTCTTTTAAGTAATAGACTCTTTTTTTGCCATTACTCCGGCAAGAAGGCTCTTATAAGAATCCGCAAATGCCTTTACGCCCTCATCCTCAAGCCTTCCCGTAAGGGCGGTATAATCAATGCCAAGGCCCGTTAAGGAGCCCATAAGAGACTCTGCTTCAGCAAGGCCCTTGGCAAGCGTGGGGCCAACAGTGCCGTGGTCTTTAAATGCCAGCAACGTATTTAAGGGTATTGTATTAATGGTCTCTTTTTCTATGAGGTCCTCAACGTACTTGATATCGCTATAGCTGCTGTTCTTTGTGCTTGTGGAGGCCCAGAGCAGTTTCTGTACCCCTGCTCCCGCCTCATTGAGTGCGCCGAAGTTATCGGCGGAGAACATATCCAGATACTTGATGTAAGCTAACTTGGCGTTGGCTACGGCTACTTTGCCCGGCATAGAGTTTAAGGTCTCTTTCTCCTCGCCTGTGGCCGCTCCTGCAAGCTCTTCAATAACAGTATCAAAGAGGCTGTCTACGCGGCTTACAAAAAAACTGGCTACGCTGAATATACCCTTTACGCTCTTACCCTCGCGAGACCTCCGCTCTAAGGCAGACACATATGCGCGGGCCACATCAACGTACCTATCCGCTGAGAACAGGAGCGTAACATTCACGTTAATGCCTTCATAAAGCAGTGTCTCCACGGCCTCCACGCCCTCTACGGTGGCGGGCACTTTTATGAGGATATTGGGCATATTTATGGTGGAGTGCAGCTCACGGGCCTCTTTTATGGTACCCGCGGCATCGCGGGCAAGCAGAGGACTAACCTCAATGGAGACAAAACCGTCCCTGTTGTTGCTTTTTTCGTAAACAGGGAGAAGGGCCTCTGCGGCAAGTTTTATGTCCTTTACAAAAAGCGCGGTCAGGAGCGCAGGCCCGTCAAGGCCCTCACTGACAAAATCCCGTATATCACCATCATAATCATCACCCGCGGAGATGGCCTTCTCGAAGATAGATGGGTTTGAGGTAATGCCTGTTACCGCGTACTCCGCTATCATCCTCTCCAGCTCCCCGGAGGTAAGCAGGTCTCTGCTGATATTATCAAACCATACTGATTGGCCAAAGTGATTGAGCTCTTTTAACGGGTTCATAAGAGACGGCTCCTTAAGGGTTAAGTATGTTTTTGAAATTTCATGGGACGATTCAAGTTATTAATCAATAGTATATAAGCTAAGCCCTGCTCATGGAGGCGGCCTACCTCGCTGCCTTTACAAGGGCCGCGGCCTTTGCCACTACATTCTCAACGGTAAGACCAAGATGGGCGAATATCTCCTTGTAAGGAGCCGAGGCACCGAAGCGGTCTATGGAGAGAGTATCTCCCTCTGTGCCAACATAACGGTACCAGCCCTGTGAGATACCCGCCTCTACGGAGAGGCGCGTCTTTACTGAGGGAGGCAGAACCTCCTGCCAGTAGGCCTCGTCCTGCTCCTCGAAAATCTCCCAACTCGGCATGCTTACTACCCGCGCCCTGATGCCGCTCTTTGCGAGCATCTCGGCTGCGCCAAGAATAAGCGTCACCTCAGAGCCTGTTGCCATGAGAATAATATCTATCTCACCATCAGACGGGTCTTTAAGGACATAGGCCCCCCGTCCCACCCCTGCGGCGATGGCGCATGCTTCTCTGTCAATTACAGGCAGGCCCTGCCTTGTAAGTATAAGGGCAGTGGGGCCGGTGGTGCGCGTAAGTGCCAGCTTCCAGGACTCTGCCGTCTCCGTGGCATCAGCAGGGCGAAGCACGGTAAGCCCGGGAATTGCCCTTAGAGCGGCCAGGTGTTCAACGGGCTGATGCGTGGGGCCGTCCTCGCCAAGGCCCACGGAGTCGTGGGTAAATACGTAAACCACGTGATGGTTCATAAGTGCAGCAAGCCTTATTGCGGGGCGCATATAATCAGAGAAGACAAGAAAAGTCGCGCCGTATGGAACGAGAACACCACTCTCGGCCATGCCGTTAAGTATGGCCCCCATTGCGTGCTCACGCACACCAAAATGCAGGTTTCTGCCCGCGTGCTCTGTGGTAAAATCATCGAATCCTTTTAAAATTGTATTTGTGGAAGGCGATAGATCGGCTGAGCCGCCAATTAGAAAAGGCGTTTTTTCGGCCATTGCGTTAAGTACTGCGCCTGATGCCTTTCTTGTGGCCATAGGCCCGTCATCGGGAGTGAAAACAGGTATCTCATTCTGCCAGCCCGAGGAAAACTCTCCCTTTAATAAGGCCGATAGCTCTGCCGAGAGCTCGGGATACTTCTCTGAGTACTGCGAAAAGGTCTTCTCCCACGTATCCTCAAGTCCCTTGCCCACAACAGCGGCTTTACCGTACTCTGCGGCAACCTCATTGGGAACTAAAAACTCCGGTTCAAGGGGCCAGGAGAGGTTTTTCTTGGTCTTTCGCACCTCTTCCGCGCCAAGGGGCGCGCCGTGGGCAGAGGCATTATTCACCTTGGCGGGGCTGCCAAAACCAATATTCGTCCTCGCTACTATTAGAGAGGGCCTGCCGCGCTCTTCCTTTGCCCTTTCTATAGCCTTATCAACCTCATCGAGGTTATTGCCGTCTACCTTCTGCACATGCCACTGCAGGGCAGTAAAACGAGCGGCCACGTCCTCGGTAAAGGCGATATCCGTAGAGCCCTCAATGGTAATTCTGTTATCAGAGTATAGATATACAAGGCTGCCGAGTCCAAGATGCCCTGCCGTGGAGGCGGCCTCATTGGAGATACCCTCCATCATGTCGCCATCGCCGCATATGGCGTAAATATTATAATCAAAGAGCTTGTAATCAGCTCTATTGTACCTCTTTGCAAGGTACTTCTCTGCCATGGCCATGCCAACACCAACGGCAAAACCCTGACCCAGCGGCCCTGTAGTAGTCTCTATGCCAAGGGAGGGATTGTACTCGGGGTGCCCCGCGGTGTGACTGCCCCACTGTCTGAAGTTTTTAAGGTCATCAATGCTCAGCGGATAACCTGAGAGATGGAGAAGTCCGTAAAGGAGCATTGAGCCGTGACCTGCCGATAAGACAAACCTGTCACGCCCGGGCCATAGCGGGTTGGCGGGGTTACAGCGAAGATGGCGCGACCATAAGACATGGGCCATAGGCGCGTCACCCATGGGCATGCCCGGGTGCCCGGAGTTTGCCTTCTGCACGCCGTCAACAGCAAGAAATCGCAGTGTGTTAATACAGAGGTTATCAAGGTCCGTAAAATCAGGTCTCACCTGGCCGTTACTCAGCATATCTAAAGGACTCCTTATATGTGTTTTTTTGTATGAGTCTGGAGTAGAGCTTACTCCGCCGCGTCTTTGTTTTCTGTAATACTGCTTACATCAGGCATGACAAGGCCGCCTGTCATAATCACCTTAAAGGCGTCCTCTACGCTCATGTCAAGGGGGATGAGATCCACCTCCGGCACCATTAGATAAAACCCCGAGGTGGGGTTAGGCGTAGTGGGGATAAAGACGCTCTTTGAGGGCATACCTACCTTCTCACGGAGCTCGCCCCTTGTATTGCCTGTAACAAAACCCAGTGTATACACGCCTTTTCTCGGATACTGCACAACCACGACATTGCTGTACTCATCCTGGTGCCACGAGAGAAAGGTCTCAAGAAACTGCTTTGAGGCGTTGTAGACTATGCGCAGGAAGGGTATCTTCGAGAGTAAATTCTCTCCAAAGTCAACGAGCTTTCTGCCAAAGAAATTCTGTGTGATAAGCCCTACGAGAAGTATGCCAAGAACAGTAAACACCACGCCAATGCCAGGCAAGTGGAAGGGCATTAAATGACGGGGGTTTAAAAACCACGGAAGGAAATTAAGGACATTATCCAGGGCCCTTACGACAACGGCAAAGATATAGACGGTGATGTAAAGGGGCACCAGAACAAGGAGACCCGTAATGAAATATTTTTTAAGCCCCTTCATACCTTATTAGCGATGGCACCGCTTAAACTCTTAATATTATTGGTACTGTCAACATATACAAGGGCAGGTACATGCCCAAGGGCCTCGTGTTCGTCAAGGGCCGCGTAACAGGCTATGATTACAAGATCGCCGCTCTCGGCAAGACGGGCCGCGGCGCCGTTTACTGAGATGGTACCTGAGCCACGCGGGGCCTCTATGGCATATGTAATGAGGCGCCTGCCGTTAGTTACGTTATAGATATGCACCTGCTCAAAGGCAGAGATGCCCGAGGCCTCCATAAGGGCCTGATCTATGGCCACGGAACCTTCATAATCGGGGTTGGAATCAGTCACAACCGCCCGGTGAATTTTACCCTTTAACATGATACGCTGCATTCTTGACTTCCTCCGTTGTTATCAACTTTATGGGGCTGAAGGGTGATTATACCACCAAAAAGGTCATTTGGACAATAAAGAAATCATATAAGAATGTGATCTATGAGGCGAGCTCGCCCTACCCGCACGGCGGCCTGAACAAGTACAGACCCGGTACCGCTGATTACCCCTATATCCTCAAGGGTATGGGCGTCAACCACCTTTACATACTCGGGCTTTATAAGGCTCTCGGCCTTCAGCAGCCCTTCTGCAAGAGCGATTAAGTTCCCTGCATCTTTCTCGCCCTTGGTACAGGCTTTTCGCACCTCTTTAAGTGCCCGCGGCAGAGCCGCGGCAGCGGCTCTCTGCTCATCATTCAGGTACTTGTTTCTCGAACTCATGGCAAGCCCGTCAGGCTCTCTAATGGTGGGCACCCCTATAATCTCAAGGTCCAGGTTAAGGTCCTCTATCATCTTTCTGATGATAAGAAGCTGCTGATAGTCTTTATCGCCGAATACGGCAAGAGCTGGGCTTGTAATATTAAAGAGCTTAAGCACTACCGTGGCAACGGCAGTAAAATGCCCGGGCCTGCTCAGCCCGCAGAGGTGTTTTTCAAGTTCGTGGACAGAGACCATTGTCTGAAAACCCCGCGGATACATGGCCTTTACAGTGGGCGTAAATACCACATCCACACCAGCGCCTCGGGCCTTTTCAAGGTCTGAATCAATATCTCGCGGATAAGAAT
>JAJRZX010000142.1 GCA_024275045.1 Deltaproteobacteria bacterium | reverse complement strand
TGGCATTAAAAGCCTTTTGCTTGGAGAGAAGGGTGTTTTTCTTCCATACAGTCTTTTTTTTGTCTATCTCATCCTTGAGCTTTTTTATTGACGCCTGCTCTGCGTTAAGCTCTTTTTCAAGCTTGGCCGCCTCAACCTTGAAGGCCTCTTTGGCGTTCACTCCGGCGTCGCTCCTGTTAAGGGCCTTCTGCAGGTCAGCATAACCTATCTTAACGCTTGCCGCCGAGGCCGGAAGCGCAAAGGCCAGTATCAACAAAAGTACGGGCACTACAGCTCTCATTTTTCTCATTACATTCTCCTTTCTTACGTTCTTGTTGAATAAAAAAACAGTCCATATGATTCTAACCTCCTCTCTGCCGTAAAACAATCTTATATTTCAGGGCGAGGAAGTCTTAAAAACTAGAGCCTATGGTAAAGTCCCACTGAGTTCTTGACTCGCCGTCACGGGGGTTGAGGTTTACGCCAAGCTCCAGCCTCAGGGGGCCCACGGGAGAGTACCACCTTATGCCCGTACCGGCGCTCATCCTCACGTCAGCAAAGTCTACCTTTCCGGCATAGGTATTACCTACGTCAAAGAAGAGCAGCCCCCTCATCTTCTGCCCCTTTACAAGGGGAAAGAGAAGCTCCGTATTAGCCACAAGCATGGTCTCGCCGCCGATAAGGTCGCCTGTAATAGGGTCCTTGGGACTTATGGTCCTTGTATCAAAACCCCTTATGGTGTTTATGCCGCCAAGAAAGAACCTCTCGTATATGGGGGCGTCATGGCCTGCGTAACCCCTGAGATATCCTCCCTGAAACCTTAGAGAGAAGGTTGTATTAAAGGGTGTGGGAAAGTACTGTATGGCGTTAATCTGGTGTTTCAAAGTATATACGTTGCCGCCAAGCACACCTCCGGCCACCTTGCCCGTATATGTAATAACAGAGCCGCGCCTCGGGAAAAAGGCATCATCACGCGAATCACGCGTCAATATGAGCGTTACGCTGCTCTCTGTCCTTGAGCCTTCCTGCTCCTGGATAAAGACCGAGGCGTCCGTGGAGACATCAAGGACCTCGGCATCCTCAAGGGTGTAGGTAATAAAAGCCTTGGCCTCCCTGCTGAAGAGGGGAAAGCCCGCTCTCAGGTTAAAACCCTTCTTGCGTGTATTAAACCCCTGGAACTCCTGACTTGTATTATAAAGGTCTACGCCCGCGGATATGGGTTTGTCAAAGAGATAAGGCTGGGTGAAACCCATGACAAAACGCGTACTGCTTGAGCTAATAGTGCCCGAGAGGTTAAGGCTTATGCCTGTGCCAAGAAGGTTGGACTGGGCTATTGAGGCCGTGCCTATGAGACTGTCCACGGAAGAGTAACCAATGCCCGCGGAGATGGAGCCGGTGGCCCTCTCCTTAACCTTTACCTCAAGATCTATCTTATCCGATGACGTGCCACGAACCTTATCAAGGGATACATCATCAAAATAACCCAGCCTCTTAAGAGCGTACTTGCTTTTTTTCACCTTTGTAGAGGAGTAAAGATCTTCCTCGTCTATGTAAAGCTCGCGCCTGATGACCTTGTCACGCGTCCTTGTATTGCCGAGAATATTTATCTTATCAACATATACAAGCTCGTTCTTCTTTATGGTAAAGGTCATGTTAACGGTCTTTTTCTCATCGTTAACATCAGTGCGGGGCCGCACATCAACATAGGCGTAGCCCTTGTCGCCGTAAAAGTCCTTCAGCATCTCAATATCGCGCGTAAGAGTGGCGCGGCTGAAGATGTCGCCTTTCTTTATCTTGAATTTTTTAAGCAGATCTCTCTTAAGCCCTATGATATCGCCCTCTATATCCACATCGCCAAACCTGAAGCGCTCGCCTTCTTTGATGTAAAGGGTTATATAAAACCAGCGCTTGTCCCGGCTGAGCAAGACCCTGTGGTCGAGGATATCGGCATTAATAAAACCATTATCATAATACTTGCCTATTATCTGGGCCATATCGCTCTGAAAGGCAAACTCGTTAAAACGGCCGGACTGGGTTACAAAAGCAAAGAGCCAGGACTCTCTGGTAGTCATTAGATGTTTTAATTTCCTGTCACTGAAAAATGAATTACCTGCAATGGTAATTCGCTTTACCCTCACCGCAGGACCTTCCGTAATCGTGAAGGTTACTACGGCGTCAAGGCCGTCAGAGGTTATCTTTGCGTCTACATCAACAAGGAAAAAACCCTGCTCGCCATAGAGCTGCTTAATCCTTGAGATATTATCTCCAAGAGAAGACCTGTCAAGGATGGCGTTCTCCTTAATGGTTAAAACCTCCTCTATCTTCGAGGTGTCCACCTTCTTGTTGCCCGTAATCTCAACGGACTTTACAAAGGGTGTCTCCTTGACAATAAAGGTCATTATTTTCCCCGAAGCAGTCTCCGTCAGATCAACGCTGATATCCTCAAAATACCCTGTGCCGTATAGGGTCTTAATATCCTTGTTTACCTTGTCAGCGGAGAACTCCTCCCCGGCCTTTGAGGTAAGCTTATTGGTCACGGCTACATCATCAACCCTTCTGTTGCCCAGAACCTCTATGCTCTTAATAATACCCAGACTCTTCAGAGGCATCTGACGCAGGGTCTTGTGCAGCTTTTTATAAACCTCGGGAGTCATCTTGTTAATAGACATAATGAGCTGAGAGACAGAGGCACCGCTCTTGGAGTAAAAGGCCACATTCTCACGAGTCCGCAGGCTGAGGGCCCTGATATCCATATTATAAGTGCCGCCTATGCGCGAGATGGAGCCTATAATGGCAAAATCAGCAGGAACCTTCTCCCCGACTTTTATTGCCGCCGCCTCATCAAAACCCCTGTCAGAGCCCTCTGCCACAAGCCCCTTTATAACGTCTATGCCCACCACCTCGCCGCCCTCATTGCGAAGCCCGGCGGCAAGGGCCTCCATAACATTTCGCCGCACCTCGGAGATACTCTCTACGCTGTGCATATCAAAGGGCAGGATTATTACCTTCAGCCCCTTGTGCGCGCAGTAGCCCTGTGCAGGAAAACTCAGGATAAGAATAAACAGTATAAGAATACGACTTAAAATACCTCTGCTTCTCAAAACCTTATGAACTCCCTTCTTCAAGTTGCCCGCCCCCTTCACCGGAGATGGTACCGTCCACCATCGTAAAGCGCGAACCCATCATGGCGGCAAGGCGCTCGTTATGCGTAACTACTACAAGGGCCGTCTTTCGCACCCTGTTTAATTCAAGCAAGAGGTCAAAGACCTCACGAGCAGTCTTTGAATCCAGATTACCCGTGGGCTCATCGGCAAGCACTACCTCCGGTCTCTGCACAAGGGCGCGAACTATGGCGACCCTCTGCTGCTCCCCCCCTGATAACTCCCCGGGTTTATGAGTAGCCCTGTTGCCAAGCCCCACCTCGCCAAGGAGTCTCTCGGCCCTCTTGCGGGCCTCGCCTCTGGAAACCCCGCCGATAAGGGCGGGCAGCATAACGTTTTCCAGTGCCGTAAACTCAGGCAGCAGGTGATGAAACTGAAAGACAAAACCCACAAAAGAATTTCTGTACGAGGCCAGAGCCTTCTCGCCAAGCCCTCTTAGAGATTTTTCGCCGTAAAAGACCTCTCCTGACGTGGGGCTGTCAAGAGCGCCCATAATATTAAGGAGCGTGGATTTGCCTACGCCCGAGGCGCCCAGTATGGCGCTCGTCTCTCCGGCGCTGACGACAAGGTCCACGCCGCGCAGTATCTCAACACTCTTATCAGAGGACGTAAAACTCTTATCTACCTTACAAAGCCTTATAAGAGCACTCACTTTACAGGCCATCTCATCTGAGGTCCTCTCCCATCACATCTTCACCCGGTAAACACCCATACCACGCTACTCCGCCCCCGCCATGCCGGAAGCCCGCTACTCGTACCGCAGACTGTCAACGGGCCGCATCCGCGCGGCCTGCCACGAGGGGTAAAGCGTAGCCAGAAAACTTATACCCAGAGAAAAAGCCACTATGGTAATCACCGTAGCCGCGTCAACGCGGGAGGGAAGCTTATCTATATAATAAACGCTGGGGGGCAGTATCTTAAAATGAAATACACCCTCTATAAAGGAGACTACCCTCTCAAGGTTCATGGCAACGGTTACGCCGAATACAGCCCCGGCCGTGGTTCCGATGACCCCTATTATAGCCCCCTCTACCATGAAAATCTTCATAATACTCCCCGGGCTCGCGCCAATGCTCTTCAAGATGGCGATATCCTTGTGCTTCTCCATAACCACCATTATCAGGGTGCTTATAATATTAAGGGCAGCTACAAGGATAATTAGAGTGAGGATAATAAACATGGTGACCTTCTCAAGCTTCAACGCGGAGAAGAGGTTTCTATTCATGTCCTCCCACGTCCTGGTCCAGTACGGCCCCTTCAGCTCTCTCATCACGTCATCAGCCACCCGCGCTGCATCATCCATATCAGCAAGCTTTATCTCCACCCCTGTAACCGTATCGCCGAGACGGAAAAACTTCTGTGCGTTACCGAGCGAGATAAAGGCAATGGACGAATCATACTCGTACATGCCAAGCTCGAATATGCCCGAGACGCTAAAGGTGGTCATGCGCGGCATGGGCCCAGCCGGAGTCATGGTGCCCGTGGGAGAGATAAGACTTATATGGTCTCCCGGACTCACGGAGAGCTTGCTTGCCAGCTCCCTGCCAATGGCTATGCCCGGCAGCTCGCCCTTCACACCGCCAAGCTTTACACTCAGCCCCTTAAGAGAACCCTCCTTCATCATCTGCGGTATAACCGTGGCCTCGCCTACGGTCTTTACATCCACCCCCCGCACCACAACACCGACGGCAGAAGAGGCAGAGGATAACATGGCCTGATTGTACGTAAAAGGACTTACGCCGGCAACGCCCCTTATGGACCTGGATACATCTCCCACACGGCCGTAATCCTCAATGCCGTGCCCCATGCCAAGGACCACCACATGGGCGTTAAGACCAAGTATCTTTTCCTTTAAAGTGTCCTCAAAACCGCTCATCACCGATAAAACAATAATCAACGCGCTAACGCCAACAGTAATGCCAAGTATGGAGATAACGGTTATGACAGAGACAAAGGTCTGCTTTCTCTTGGCACGAAGATAACGAAGACCTACGAAAAACTCATATGACATACAAAAAAAACCTCCCTACTTTCTTTTGGAAAAAAGAAAGTAGGCAAAGAAAATCGGGTTGGGGAATAGACCGCCGCTACCTTAACAAAACATCCCACCGCCCACTTTTTTAAAAAACCTCAGACCTTTCTGAGAAGCGGAAAAAGTATGACATCACGTATGGAAGGCGAATCCGTAAGGAGCATTACCAGCCGGTCTACTCCTATGCCCTCGCCTGCTGTTGGCGGCATGCCGTACTCAAGGGCCTGAACATACTCCATATCCATTGGATGGGCCTCATCATCACCTGCCTCGCGCTCGGCCAACTGGCCGTTAAAACGCTCCCGCTGGTCCACGGAGTCATTTAACTCGGAAAAAGCGTTGGCAATCTCTTTACCCATAATAAATACCTCGAACCTGTCTACTATAGAGGGGTCGGACTCGTTTTTACGCGCAAGAGGCGATACCTCAAGGGGATAACCGGTTACAAAGGTGGGACGCTTGAACTCCGGCTCTCCCACTTTCTCGAATATCTCAATTAATATCTTACCGTGAGAGACGTCCTTATGAAGAGGTATCTCCAGGCTCTCGGCCAGAGCCGCTGCCTTGGCTTTATCTGTGAAGACAGCCTCATCCGCTTCTGCGTACTTAATAATGGCATCACGTACGCTTATCCTCTGCCAGGGACGGCTAAAGTCCAACTCCTCTCCCTGATAGGTAATCTTAAGAGTGCCGTGAAGTTCTTCCACAAGCCCGCAGACCATGTCTTCGGTAAGGTCCATAAGGTCCTCGTATGTGGCGTAGGCCTCGTAAAACTCTATCATGGTGAACTCGGGGTTATGCTGAGTGGAGATGCCCTCGTTTCTGAAATTCCTGTTTATCTCAAAGACCCTCTCAAAACCCGCCACAATGAGCCTCTTAAGGTACAGCTCAGGGGCTATCCTAAGAAACAAATCCATGCCCAACGTATTATGGTGGGTGGTAAAAGGCTTTGCCGCGGCCCCGCCGTAAACAGATTGCAGCATAGGGGTCTCTACCTCAAGGTAGGACCGATTCGTAAGATACTCGCGGAGGTACCTAATTATCTTTGTTCTCTTTATAAAAACGTCTTTTACGCCCGGGTTGACCATAAGGTCAAGGTATCTCTGACGGTAGCGTGCCTCTACGTCTTTCAGGCCATGCCATTTCTCAGGCAGCGAATGCAGGCCTTTTGTGAGAAGCCTGATGGTCTTTACCTCTACGGTAAGCTCCCCGGTGCGCGTGCGGAATAACGTGCCCTCAAGGCCCACGATGTCTCCAATATCGAATTTTTTAAATTGGGCAAAGGCCTCCTCGCCCACTACGTCTTTTTTTACATAACCCTGCAGCCGTCCGTCTCTATCCTGAATATGGATAAAGGATGCCTTGCCAAAGTCCCGCTTGGCCATTATTCTGCCCGCAAGAGAGAATGACTCAGTTAAGGCCGCAAGGGCCTCGGCCGTAAGCTTCTCGTAACGGCCCGTAACCTCGGCAGAGGTAATATTCGGTGTGAAATCATTGGGATATGGTTTTAGACCTTCATCAGAGAGGGACTTTAACCTCGCGAGGCGTCTTACGTGCTCATCGTTTAGTTTTTCCGCAAGTTCTTCGGTTATTTCTTCTACGCTGCTATCTTCCACAAGACCTCTTTAATTATTATATCAGTCGGCAAAAAATCACTGTTAAATTCAGAACTTAAACCCTGGGTAAGTGTATAAAAATATCCTATTTACACCCCAAGGTCAAGGGAAAATCAAGGGGGCAGGGCAGGGGCGAAAAAGCGTCTACAGGGGTCTGCCGGGAGGGGATAAGTTCAGATAAGCGGTCTTACGGTTCGTAGGGAAAATACTCTTTACCAAGGGCCTCGGCAACACCTCTGTTACGTATCCTGCCCCCAAATATATTCACGGCCCTTTGTATGGCCGAGTCCTCACAAGCCGCTGTCTTGAGCCCTTTGGAGGCTATGGCTTGTACATAAGGAAGGCTTGCCGCACCAAGGGCAAAGGTGGCGGTACGGGGCACAGACCCCGGCATATTGGCCACGCCGTAATGCAGCACCCCCTCTACCTCATAAACAGGGTTGGAGTGCGTGGTAGCGTGAATAGTCTCAACGGCCCCGCCCTGATCCACGGAGACATCTACGATAACCGAGCCTTTTTTCATGCTTGCCACCATCTCGGCTGTGACAAGCCTCGGTGTTCGCGCCCCTGTGCTGTGAACAGCTCCCACGAAGAGATCGCAGCCCGCAATGGCAGCGCTTATATTCGCGGGGTTGGACTCAAGGCACTCAAGCCCGCCTCCAAGAGAGGAGTTAAACTCTCTCATCCTCTCCATATTTCTATTGATTACGGTAACCTCGGCGCCAAGGGCAAGGGCCACACGCGCCGCGTTTCTGCCAACCATGCCAAGACCCAGAATCACAACGCGGCCCTTTTCCGTGCCCGCGGCCCC
>JAJRZX010000141.1 GCA_024275045.1 Deltaproteobacteria bacterium | reverse complement strand
TCCGTAACATCGGCATCATCCATGCCCGTTACAGAGGCCGTGTGCCGCTGCGAGGCCATGAGGTTTCGCGAGATACTCTTTCTGATGCCGCGAATGGGTACGCATTCCACAGGCCCCCATGCGTCCTTATCTTCTCCGGCAAGAGGCGGGAGAGAGGGCGGAGCGTGGTGCGGCGGCTGTGCAGGCGGCTTGGGAGAAGGCTTTTCTTTTGCCGAGGCCACGGGGCCCGTGGTCTTCTCTGCCGCGGTTCTTACGTCTTTTTCTGTGATAATACCGCCGGGTCCCGTGCCTGAAAGGCTCTCAAGGTCGATGTTTTTTTCTCTTGCCAGAGCCCGCGCCTTTGGGGCGGCAAGAGCGCCGCTCGTGCTCGGCAGGGCTCCTACCACAGAGGCGCCGTCATCATCATCTTCGGCGGCGGGTGCCGCTGATTGCTCTACACTCGAAGCAGCGGCTTCTTCTTCTTTCTTCGGGGCAGGGGCCGCCTCTGCCTCACCCGTCTCTATTGTTACAAGGACCTCGCCTACAAGTACGGTCTCGCCCTCGGCCTTATCAAGTTTTATGACCTTGCCTTTCTTTGGCGAGGGGACCTCCACAATGGCTTTGTCCGTCTCCACCTCCATGATAACCTGATGCTCCTCAACAAGGTCGCCCACGCTGACGTGCCACTTTACAACCTCACCTTCTTTGATGCCTTCGCCAAGGTCCGGTAATTTGAACTGAAAGGGCATATACTACTCCTCCTTACTTTCTTTTGGAAAAAAGATCTTATAACAGGGTCGCAGTTAGCATGCGGGTTTACAAGACGGATTGAAAGCGTGTGGCGTACTTGCAATCAAGTAAGTCATATAAAGAAAATCAATAGGGAATTGGTGTTCAAACTTTTAAAAAATATTATCCACCACCCCTCTTGACAACAAAAAGAAACAAAGGAGTAGTAGAGCTCTCGTTACCCATCAGACTAATACTTCATTACGTCCTTCAAGGCCTCTCTTATCCTCGCAACCTTTGGCACGTACTCATCCTCAAGGCTTGCCATGGGGGTGACGGCCTCGGGGCCGGCAACTCTCAGCACAGGGGCTTTCAAATAAAATAAAGCCTCCTCCGCAACAAGTGCCGCTATCTCCGCGCCAAGGCCGCAGTTCTTCGTGGCCTCATGTACTATGACAAGCCTTCCGGTTTTTCTGACGGACTCAAGTATGGCCTCCTCATCAAAGGGTTTTAGCGTCATTAGGTCGATTATCTCACAATCAAAACCCTCTGATGCCTCCATGGCCTTGTGCAGCATGGCCCCCCAGGAGACAAGGGTTATCTCATCGCCCTCCTGCATAATCGCGGCCTTTCCAAGGGGTATGGCGTAATTTTCTGTTGGCACCTCGGCCTTTATGGCGCGGTAGATGCTCGCGGGTTCCATAAAGAGCACCATGTCATCGTCTCGAATGGCGGAGATAAGCAGCCCCTTGGCGTTATATGGAGTTGATGGGGCAACTACTTTTATACCCGGCATATGGCAGTAGAGGGACTCGGCGGACTCGCTGTGCAGTTCCGGGGCCTTGATGCCTATGCCGTAAGGGGTTCTGATGACCATGGGGCAGGTAAAGCGACCCCTTGAGCGTGAGCGGATACGCGACGCGTGTGAGAAGACCTGCTCAAGGGCGCCGTAGGTAAAACCCATGAACTGAATCTCCGCTACGGGCCTGAGACCGTATACGGCCATGCCAATGGCCGTGCCCGCTATGGCAAGCTCTGCTAAAGGCGTGTCCATGACGCGCTGGGGACCGAATTTTTCAAGGAGCCCGTCTGTGACGCGGAATACGCCTCCGTCCTGGCCTATGTCTTCGCCAAGAAGCACCACATCCTCGTCGCGCGCCATCTCCTCGGCAAGTGCCTGATTTATGGCCTTAACTATGGTTATTTTTCCCATTTCAGAGCCTTTATATCTTTTTTCTGTCTCACACTGAGAGTAGCGGAGGTATACTTTATAATGTCCGCCGGCGCAGGCGGTGCAACGGCCTCGGCCTCTGTTACGGCTGCCTTTACGAGCCCTTCGGCCTCATCGGTTATCTCTTTATCAAGCTCTTTGTTGAGTATGCCTTTATTCTCCAGAAAAATCTTATACCTTATAAGAGGCTCTTTTTTCTGCCACTTGGCAACGTCCTCATCTGTCCTGTACCGTGATGAGTCATCAGCCGTGGTGTGGTCATCAAGGCGGTAGGTAAAGCACTCGATGAGCGTGGGACCTTCGCCTGCACGCGCCCTCTCGGCGGCCCGCGCCGTAGCAGCGTACACGGCCACTACATCGTTGCCGTCTACCTGAATGCCGGGTACGCCGTATCCCGCGGCCCTCTGGGCTATGGTCTCGGCTGCGCTCTGGCGGTTTCTCGGAAGTGAGATAGCCCACTGATTATTCTGGCAGATAAAGATAACCGGGGCCTTGAAGACGCCGGCAAAGTTCAGCCCCTCATGAAAGTCCCCCCGTGATGAGCCGCCGTCGCCAAAGTATGTGACGGCAATGTTTTTATCTTTTTTTATGTTCATGGCCATGGCCGCGCCAACGGCATGGGTTATCTGGCTCCCAACAGGCACGCTCATGGGAAATATATTCATATCGGCGGGTGCTTCCATGCCCCTCTCATCGCCGCGCCAGTACCTGAGCATGCGCCAGAGCGGATACCCCCGTGAGATAAAAACCCCGGTCTCGCGAAAAGACGGGAATATCCAGTCACCTTTCTCAAGTGCGAGGGCAGAGCCTGTCTCCGCGCCTTCCTGGCCAAGAATGGAGGCATATGTGCCTATGCGCCCCTCGCGTTGCAGGGCAAGGGCCATACGGTTAAAGGTCCTTGAGAGGATCATGGCACGGTAGATCTTCAGCAGTTCTTCAGTCGTGAGATCAGGGAGCAGCCCGGCATCGGCCCTTCCTGATTCATCTATAATCTGAAGAAACTTTACATCAAAGGTTTTTATGATTTTTAGAGGCATGAGGAAAGTTTAGCACCACTTGCAAGTGCCGTCAAGGCAGATGGTTTTAGATAAAGCAAGGTCAAGGCGGCACGTACCCGATAATAGCCGGGCTGTGGTGGGTTAAGGAGTTCGGTGAGGTTTGCAGGTACTCTGTAAAGGGCAAAGAGCCCTCTTTTTATCCTTAAGTAAAACCACTCTAATGTGTTATAATTCAGAGTTTAAATATCTTGGTTTCAGTCTCTGTAAAGTTGCTTTTGTGAGCAGGAGTCATGGGAGAAAGAGCAGTATATAACAAGGGCGTTATCTCTTTTAATGAAGCAGCGGAGATGGCCGATAAGGTGCGCGAAGGCGAGGAGTTAAGAATCTCCGGGCTTCATGGCGCCTCAGGGGCTTTTTTGCTGGCCTCTTTTTTTAAGTCCAAAAAACGCCCCGTACTCGTACTGCTCCCCGATACCCGCGCTGCCTCTGCTTTTGTCGGTGATCTGCGGTTTTTTCTTGGGCCTGAAGATGTCTTTCTCTTTCCTGATACAGAGCTACTGCCCTTTGAGCTCAAAGCCCCCCATCCATCCATACTATCGGCGAGGCTTGAGCTTTATCACCGCCTTGCCGCGGGGACTCCTTTTGTCACGGTGAGTACCGCGCGCAGCCTTATGCAGAAGCTTGCCCCAGCCCCTGTGTTTGAGGCAAGGGTGATAAGGCTTGCCCTTAACGAGGAGTATCTGCGCGACTCGCTTCTAAGCGACCTTCTTGAGCGCGGATTTACAAGGGTTCCAATGGTGGAGGAGAGGGGCGAGATAAGTGTGCGCGGGGCTATTGTGGATATATTCCCGGCTACGGGAGCGCGCCCCCTGCGGGTGGAGTTTTTCGGTGATACCGTTGAGTCCATACGGTCTTTTGATACGAGTACGCAGAGGTCTGTTGCGGCCCTTGACGAGGCCCTTATTCTGCCGGCAGCCGAGGCTGTGTACGGCGAGGCAGAGCGCGCAGCAGCGCGAAATAAGGTTATGGAGCGCGGCGCGGAGCTTGGGCTCCCCCCGGAGGTCTGGCGCTCTATTTTTACGGCCCTTAAAGAGCCCTCTCCGGGCGAGGCCGTTTACGGGCTCTACCCGTTATTTAATAAGACCCTTGATACGCTCTTTGAGCATATGCCCGAGGACTCTCTCTTGTTTATCCCCGATAAACAGCGGGTACTTGGG
>JAJRZX010000140.1 GCA_024275045.1 Deltaproteobacteria bacterium | reverse complement strand
GATCTAAGAGATTCATCTGCAATAAAATATAATCTGCCATTAGAGTTTCTCTGCCAATAAGTCTAATCCCTGAGTCCCGGGAAAAGGGCTTTTTTTTTACCCCCAATCACTTTGAGATATTCTTACCCAGTTTTTTTGAGCCCCTCGGAGAGTTCGCCGGCCTTCTTGCTATTTAGCTCTTAATTGGTTATATTCTTATAGTATTTAAAGGCTAAATCAGCGCTTGTATGATGATAATCTTTTAAGTTATCAGGTCCGAGGCAGACCTTATAACAGACCTGCACAGATACGCTGCCTTGAGACTAAGTGGTTTTAATGAAAAAAATTCTCATCTTTATATCTATTATCCTGGCCATTGCCATCTCAACAGATGCACAGGCGGCAAAGGCCCGTGTAGGCGGGCTAAAGGTTACTACCGCCCCTGAGGCCCTGAGCCTCTCATTTTCCGTTGAGAACGCATTCCCCGAGGGTATTGAGGATGCCATTAAGAGCGGTGTGCCCACCTCATTTAACTTTCTCGTTGAGTTCACACGGAGACGCAGGCTCTGGTTTGACAAAGACATGGGCTCATGGAATTTCAAGCATACCGTTAAGTACGATACCCTGAAGCAGGAGTATGAGATAACCCTTGAAGAAAAGGGTTTTCTTAAGGTAATCACAAAGGATTACGAGGAGATGAAGAAGCTCATGAGCTCCCCTGATTCAGTGGTGTTGCTACCCTCCTGGGGGCTGCCGCGCGGCTATGGTTATGAGCTTCACATTATGGCGGAGCTTCGCACCATCAGGCTGCCCTTTCGGCTGGATTACATGTTTTTCTTCCTGAGGTTATGGGATATTGATACTGATTGGTACTCCTATAAGTTCACATACTGATACCTGACATGAAAAGTCTCAATAGAAAACAGGCTGAGCAGAAGAGACGGCGTAGAGAGCTCTTGATTATAATCGCCGCTCTTCCCGTTATAGTGCTGCTCACTTATTTCGAGTCCCACATCTCCATCCTCAGCGGCAACGTACCGATTCCCGCCAATATACTCATACTGGGTCTTATTAATCTCAACATAATTCTCCTTATCGTTGTAATCTTTCTTATCCTTCGTAATACTGTAAAGATTTTCTTCGAGCGCAAGCGAAAGGTCATGGGCTCCAAGCTGATGACCCGTCTTATCACGGCCTTTGTCTCACTCTCCATTATTCCAACGCTCATATTGTTCTTCGTTGTTATTGGTTTTATAAACCGAAGTATTGACGGGTGGTTTAATATCCAGATAGAGGACTCTCTGCAGCAGTCTCTGGAGCTCGGGCAGAACTACTACCGCGACATGAAGGAGAAGATGCTCTCCGGGGCGCGCATTATAGCCCGGTCCGCTGCCAAGAGCGCACTTACCTCTGATGCTTCGCGCCTTCGTTTCTTTATATACCAGCGAATGGAGGAGAATGATTTTTCCACCATAGAGGTCTTTAACGCGGCAGGTGAACGCATTATGTATTTTGTGGCTGACTCTGTTGTGGAGGGCACTGTGCCCGAGGTTGAGCCGGACCGTGTTAAGGCAACATTTGAGGGTGAGCCTCTGAGTTTTGTAAAGTCTCTGGACCTTGGCGACGTGGTACGCGGCTCATACCCGGTGTTTGCACACGCAGAACCAACTCGTGTCATAGGCGCAGTTGTAGTGAGTTACCACGTACCGCTGAGCCTAATGGGTAAGATGAAGGAGATATCCACGGCCTTTGAGGGGTACAAACAGATGAAACTCCTTAAAAACCCCGTGAAGACCAGTTATTTTGTTATTCTTCTTATCATAATGCTCCTTATCGTCTTTTTCTCCATATGGATAGGACGATACCTTGCAAGGGGAATAACCGTGCCCATACATGAGCTTGCCAACGGCACGAACGAGGTTGCCGGAGGTAACCTTGATTTTCGCATTAACGTTGAGTCTGATGATGAGATAGGTCTTCTTGTACGCTCATTTAACAGGATGACAGAGGATCTCAAGGCCGGAAAGTCGCGTATTGAGGAGGCAAACCTTGATCTTCGTAAAACCAATGCCGAGCTTGAGCAGAGGCGGCGTTACATGGGCATTGTCCTTGATAACATCACCGCTGGTATTATCTCAATTGACCGTCATGGTAAGATTACATCCATTAACAGAGTAGCCGCAGAGATACTTGGCACTGATGAGAGTTTTGCTTTATCCAAGAACTACAAAGATGTTCTTCGCGAAGAGGACAGAGAGGTCTTTAAGGAGCTTATCAGGCACATGAACGAGATTGGTGTTCAGTCCATGGAAAGACAGCTCAGTATTAAGGTTGGGGATAAGACCATAATGGTCCTTGTGAACCTTAACGCTCTGCGTGACGACAGAGGAAATTACCTTGGCATGGTTACGGTGCTTGATGATCTTACGCATCTGCTTAAGACGCAGAGGATGCAGGCATGGAAAGAGGTGGCCAAGAGAATCGCCCATGAGATAAAAAACCCTCTCACTCCGATAAAGCTCTCTGCGCAGAGGCTGCGTAAAAAATACCTTCATAATTTTACGGAAGAGGACATCTTTGATGACTGCACCAATACCATAATCAACCAGGTGGACGAACTGAAGACCCTTGTTGATGAATTCTCAAACTTTGCACGTATGCCTTCGGTAAACCCCGCGCCAAACGACCTCAATGAGGTGGTGCGCGAGACCGTGGCCCTTTATAAGACGGCAGACAATAAGATTGTATACAAAGTCTCTACTGATGATACCATGCCCGTAGTAAGCCTTGACAGGGATCAGATAAAACGTGTACTTATAAATCTATTTGATAACGCCGCCGCCGCTATTACAGGTCATGGTTTTATTACCGTCACCACGAGTTACAACCCGCAGCTTCACCTTGTACGGGTGGAGGTTATTGACAGCGGCTGCGGTATACGCAGCGATGCCAGAGAGAGGCTCTTTGAGCCTTATTTTTCCACTAAACGTTCCGGTACTGGACTGGGGCTTGCCATAGTGAGTAACATTATATCAGACCATAACGGTTACATAAGGGTAAGGGATAACCCAACAGGGGGGACAATCTTCATGATTGAGCTTCCGGTGGGTCCGGTGAGCATATGAATAAAATAATGATAGTAGATGATGAGAAAGACATCAGGGACGTGCTTGGCGGCGTGCTTGGTGATGACGGTTATGATGTGGTAAGCGCGGATAGCGCAGAGGCCGCTTTGCGGTTATTATCAGAGGCGCGCCCCGATGTTGTGCTCCTGGACATATGGCTGCCCGGCATGGACGGCATAACCGCCTTAAAGGAGATTAAGAAGATAGATACCGACGTTGAGGTTATTATGATCTCAGGGCACGCCAGTATTGACACCGCAGTGCAGGCTACAAAGCTTGGGGCATATGATTTTTTCGAAAAACCTCTATCCCTTGACAAGGTGCTTATTACCGTTGAGCATGCCCTTGCGCACAGGAGACTCTCAGGAGAGGTACGCGAGCTTAAGAAAAAAGAGTTAAAGAAGTACGAGATTATCGGCGAGACAGCGGTTATAAAAGACCTTAAAAAAGATATACAGAAGGCCGCCCCCTCCAACTCGTGGGTCCTTATAACAGGAGAGAACGGCACGGGTAAGGAGTTTGTGGCCCGCAACATCCATCAGCTCTCAACGCGCAGCGATAAGGCTTTTATAGAGGTGAACTGCGCCGCCATACCTGATGAGCTTATTGAGAGCGAGCTCTTTGGTCATGAGAAAGGTGCTTTTACGGGAGCCCTCTCGCAGAAAAAAGGCAAGTTTGATATGGCCGATGAGGGCACTATCTTTCTTGACGAGATAGGGGATATGAGCCTGAAGACTCAGGCCAAGATACTCCGGATACTTCAGGAGCAGTCCTTTGAGAGAGTAGGGGGCACGGATCTTATAAAGGTGGACGTAAGGGTCATAGCCGCCACGAACAAGGACCTTAAGGAGGAGATAAAGAATGGCGGTTTCAGGGAAGACCTTTATTACAGGCTCAATGTAATACCCTTTGTCGTGCCTCCGCTCCGTGAGAGGGCCGCTGATATACCTCTCTTAATCGAGCATTTTCTCGCTGAGTTTTCACGCGACTCTGGTCTTGATACGATGAAGGCTGATCTTAAGGCCAAGAGGCTTCTTACCGGTTACAGCTGGCCCGGCAACATCCGTGAGCTCAAGAACCTCCTTGAAAGGCTGGTAATAATGACATCAGGGCCCACCATTACCGTTAATGACATACCCTCCTATATCAGCGGCGCCGCGGTTAAGGGTGATGAATACGGAGACTTTTTTAACCGCAGCCTTCTTCGTGACGCCAGGTCATCGTTTGAGAAGGAATTTATCGTAAGGAAACTAAAGGCAAACAGCGGGAACATTGCAAAGACCGCCGAGTCCATCGGCATTGAACGCAGTCACCTGTACCGTAAGATAAAGAGTTACGGTATTGAGGACGAGGACCAGTAATAAACTCCGTCTACTCTATGCAGCTCAATAGATCTTAGCCCTGCAACTCATGTAAGACGCCCTCAGCAGGCAGCCTTGAAAACGCTTATCTCTCTTAGCGGAGTGCGGCATTCCAGCCTTCGCTCTCTGTTTTTGTGACAGAAAAACCCCTACTTTCAGGGGATTGACACCCCCTGTCACCTCATGGTATAAATTAACCGTTGTAATTCAAATAAAAACAAATAAGGCGTGCCCTCTTTTCATTGATCTTATGTAATGTCAGGGGGTAGTATTTTACAACCACCAAGACAAGGAGAAGCGCATCATGAGATTATCCATCTTACTGCTCTTGCAGGTCATGCTCTTTTTGCCATTTACAAGCTTTGCGGCAAATAGTGATAATAGTGCCTCTATACAAGAGAGCAAAGCAACAGAGGCCAGCAAGTCCGGTGTTTTAAATGCATACGGTAAGCTTCCTCTCTATTTTATAAAAAACAATGGCCAGGTAGACGGCCGGGTAAGTTATTATGAGCGCGGCGCCAGACACGCCACCTTCTTTACAGATAAGGCCGTAGTGCTTACTCTTGTTAAAAGTGAGGGGCTTAAGGAAAATAAGAACCGCGAGTACACTGCCGAGTCCATGCGCATCTCCTTTCTTGGAGCCAGTGAGAAGACAAGGATTACAGCAGGAGAGAAGAACACGGGGCGCGTAAATTTCTTCACAGGAAACGACAGGACAAAGTGGCAGAGTAACGTTGCCACTTACAGCGGTCTTACCTATGAGGATGTGTACAAAAATATCGATATTAGCTTTTACGGTAATAACAACGACATCGAGCATGACGTTATTGTAAGGCCCGGAGGTGACCCCTCTGTAGTGGCTTTTGCCTATGAAGGTATAAAGGGGCTTAAGATTAACGAGGCAGGCGACCTTGAGGTGAGCCTTAATAATGGTACGCTTACCCAGCAGAGACCTGTTATTTATCATGAGATTAATGGCGAGAGAGTCGCTATTGAGGGTACTTACAGGCTCTTAGAGGCCAGAGACGGTTCTTTTGCATATGGGTTTAATGTGGCCTCTTATGATACCGCAAGAGACCTTGTAATAGACCCCGTTATTGTCTACTCCACTTATGTGGGCGGCAGCGATACTGATACGGCTTTTGGCATTGCAGTTGATAGTGCGGGTAATGCTTACATTACCGGTGAGACCTTGTCCCTTGATTTCCCCATAACTGCGATTGGCCGTCCCATGATAATACCCATAGGGCCCGGTCTTCAGGCCTTTGTAACCAAGATGGATCTCTCAGGCTCAGTTTTAGCATACTCAACAGTCTTCGGCGGATCAGGCACTGATTCAGCCAGCGGCGTAGCAGTTGACAGCGCAGGTAATGCCTATGTTACAGGTACTACTGATTCAATAGATTTTCCCACATCACTTACAGCTGCGCAGGGAGTCTCCGCAGGAGGCACTGAGGCTTTTGTAACCAAATTTGATGTTACAGGGACGACCCCTATATACTCCACCTACCTCGGTGGAGGCGCCAATGATGTGAGCAACGGCATAACCGTTGACAGCACAGGAGCTGCTTATGTAACAGGCAACACAGCTTCTCTGGATTTCCCCGTAGTAAGCGCCAAGCAGCCTGTATATGGCGGAGGTTTCTCAGACGCCTTTGTGACTAAACTTAATGCCGCGGGCTCTGCTTTTACCTACTCCACCTTTCTTGGCGGCACTCTAGATGAGAGTGGGGAGGCCGTAACCGTTAACGCAATCAGCGAGGCTTTTGTTACGGGTTTTACCACCTCACCGGACTTTCCCATCATGAACCCCCTGCAGGGAACTTTTGGAGGTGCCACTGATGTCTTTGTCTCAAGGTTGGCTGCATCAGGCTCTGCGCTTATGTACTCTACCTTCATCGGCGGTGCCGGCAGTGAGCACGGTAAGGGCATAGCCATTGACAGCTCAGACGCGGCTTATATCACAGGTGATACCAACTTCAGTGATTTTCCTGTAGTAAACCCCATTCAGGGCGTATTCGGTGGAGTTGCCGATGGGTTTGTATCCAAGATAAACCCCATTGGTTCGGCCCTTGTTTACTCAACATACCTTGGCGGTACTGATAGTGATTTTGCACAGGGCATAGCGGTTGATGTTAATGGCTCTGCTTATATTACAGGTTATACCCTCTCAGCGGACTTTCCTGTATATGAGCCCGTACAGGGAGCCCTTACAACTCCCGGTTTCCTTGATGCCTTTGTTACCAAGATAAATCCCGCAGGTTCGGCCTATACGTACTCCACTTATATTGGCGGAAGTTTTTCTGATGATTCCCTTGCCATTGCTCTTGACTCATCAAAGGCCGCTTATATCGCAGGTCAGACCGCGTCCACTGATTATCCCCTTGTAAACCCGCAGCAGGGTTTATACGGAGGTCTCATAGACGCTTTTGTAAGCAAGATCAGCGGCCCTGTGGTAGTGCTTAACATTACACCTGATTCCAATACCGTGGTAAAGGGTGCAACACTTGGATACCTTGTGACGGCCACCAACACCACGGCTGCAACGCAGTGCTTCAACTACTGGGAGAATGTAAAACTGCCCAACGGATCCACATATCCCCCCACAGGTGAGCTTTTTGGGCCGGTATTCTTTTGCGTAAGCCCATTTGCCTCTCAGTCCGTACACCTTACCCACGGTGTGCCTACTGCTGCTCCTGTTGGTGCTTATGTCTTCAACGGTTTCCTTGGGGCCTTCTCTTTCCCTGTTCTTCCCCATGTAGTTGACGAGTCGCACTTTAACCTTGATGTAACGGCCTTTGGTCCTCCTCCGGCAAATCCGCAGAGGTCATGGTCTTTACTTGAGAACGGCTTTAGAAGGTAAAGCAGCTTAGTACTATTATCGTAGAGAGGGGCCGCCTGTACACAGGCGGCCCCTTTT
>JAJRZX010000139.1 GCA_024275045.1 Deltaproteobacteria bacterium | reverse complement strand
GTCAAAGGCGTCCATAAGGGCCATTACTCTGGCCCCTGCCGGTATCTCATCACGCTCAAGCCTGTCCGGGTACCCGGAGCCGTCAACCTTCTCATGGTGGTTACGCGTCATCATGGCAACACCCTTCCAGGTGAAATGAATCTTCGAGAGTATCTCATAACCCACTACGGGGTGTGAGTTCAGCTCTCTTGACTCCATGCTTGTAAGGGGGCTGGCCTTGTTGATTATGGTCTTATCCACCGTAATCTTGCCTATATCGTGGAGAAGCCCCGCTACCTTTATGCCCTCTACTCTGGTATTTCCCCACCCCATCTTCTCTGCCACAACCGCGCTGTAGGCCGAGACCCTGTGCGAATGCCCTTTGGTGTATGCGTCTTTCGCGTCAATGGCCGTGGCAAAGGCATGGATGGTATCGCGGTAAACCATGGAGAGGTTGTCGTATAAGCCCTTGTTCTCATTATACTTGTGCATGAGGCGCGTAAATAGTGCGTTAGTGTGCAGGCTGTACGATATATGCTGCGCCATGACAGAGAGAAGTTGTCTGTCATAGGTGCTGAACTCCTGCCCCGTAACCTTCTCGCTAATGGCGATTACACCGAAGAGCTCGCCCTTAATAACAAGGGGAGAGGCCAGAGTTGCGCCAAAACGCAGGAGCTCACCCTTAAGGGTTCCAAAGATGGCGTCTGCACACTCTTCGTTAAGATCAACGGCACGGCTGTTGCTGACAAGGGCCTTTATCGTATCCCTGCTGAGTATAAGGGTCTTACCCTTAATGCCGGGAATGCCCTTTGCGGCAACAGAGGAAAAGCATTTTTTTTCCCTGTCATAAGAGAGTATAACCCCCTTGGCCGTGGAAAAGGAACCCATGACCATCATAAGGGAGGAGCGCATAATCTTCACAAAATCCTTGGGAGACGCTATCTCCTCGCCAAGCTCGGCAAGGGTATTGAGATGAAAAACCAGCCTCTCAAGGCTTACGTCAGGTACGACCATGGTCTCTCCTTTTACTCTCTTATCACCGGTAAAGAAATCTTTTTGAGGCCGAAAGGGGTTATTAAACGGCTATGACTCGCTCTTTTACACCATAGGCCTTAAGGGCCGCTTCTTCACTCTCATATATTGGCACACTCTCGGTAAGCCCCACAATCTTGAGCACATCGTAGACTACGCCGTGCACACCTGAGAGGGCCACCTTTGTGCCAAAACCGCGCACCTTCTCAATAATACCCGTAAGTATTGATATACCAATGGAGTTTATAATATCAGTACTGGAGAAATCCAGAATAATGGAGCACCCCCTCTCTTTCAGGAAGGACTCGCATATATCTTCCAGCTTCTCGCCCTCAATATCATTCATATAATCTCTGGCATAGATGACGATGACATCACCGTAATCAGTGAAGGTTCTGGCTTCTTTATCCGTCATCATCTTCTCCTTTTGCATTTAGATACTTCACAAGGACAAGGCGTGTGCCTCCCTCAAGGCTCTCAAAGCGCACCTCGTCCATAAGCCCTCTCATAAGCTCTAAGCCCCATCCCCTTTTCTGCGGAAGGGCATCAACGCCGCCTGAAGACGGAGCGGCCGCAAAGGCTCCGTCAAAATCAAAACCCGGGTTGGATACATATATGGTAAGGGACTCAGGGTCCGCAACAAACCTCAGGTGTACCTTTGAGGGCGGCGAACCGCTGTGCTCAAAGGCATTAATGCACGCCTCCACCACGCTGGTCTTTATCCGCCCGATAGAGTCCTCGTCAAAACCCATCTCAGAGCTTATCTCCGTAGCCCCGCGCACCGCCACAAGCTCCGCGTTACGGCTCGGAGGCAGCACCATCTCAAACTCCCGTCTAAGGGGTTCAGGCCCCCCGGAGGTCTTGTCTTTAACCGGGTTTACCAACTTCTTCACAGCCGCCAGGGCCGCAGCGTCTGAGGTATACGCAGGGCCGTCCTCCCGTAACCTCTGAAGGGCCTCGGGGCTAAAGCCTTTTTGCCCCACAAGCCACCTTATGACCCGCGCAGGACAGAACTCTCTTTGCAGAATTCTGGAGCGGCGGAGAAAATTCTCCACATCACCGATATTTATAAGTGTCTGCGAGTCCTTAAGACCTACAAGCCATAAGACCTCGCCGCTTGCGTCAAACCTGCCCGGTGCAAAACCATGGGCTATTACAATAGGCAGACCGGACTCGTATTTTTCAAAGGCGCTTGCGGCAAAAGAACCGGTTACGGTTGGAAGCCGCAGAACCGAGTCCTTGTCCGTGCCCTCAAGCACCTCACCGCCTGCGCTTACGCGAAAGAGCCGCTCCGGCACTTCCTCGCCGTCAAAGGCCCTTATAACGTCCATTATCTCCTGCCTGAACCTCTGTCTTACACTGCGGCCGGGCACCGAATATCCGGCTTTCAGCACGTCTCTTATCATCCAGGTTCTTGTCTCTTCAATGCCCTTGCCAAGCAGGCCCGTATTGGAGATATACTCAATATAATCACGTACTACGGGGTCGGAGGTACATGTAAGAGAGCCGAGATTAACCCTGATAAGGTTAAGGGACTCAAGCACAAGCACTGTGCGCTCCATATCCGCGGTGCTGATACCAAGCCTCTCCGAGAGGTCATCAATGCCCACAGGGCCTCTCTGCATCATAAGGGCCCTCAGTACCCGCAGCCCCTTGTGCCCGCACTGTGAGAGCTGCCCGCCAAGTGCCGAGCCCAGAGTTCCGGTGGTAATTTCCCTCACATAAAGTGTGGCAAAACCCTTGAGTGTCTTTAAGGCGTCACCGGGGCCGCAGGATAGGGCCCGTACGATCTCTCTAATATAAAAAGGGTTTCCAGATAGCCTCTGCGCGGCTGTTGAGACAACCTCTGTCTCAAAATTAAGGCTGTACCCACGCAGCAGCTCCTCTATCATGGCCCTTGCCTCATGACCGGGCAGCCCGGATACTTCCATGGTCTCCGAGCATACCTCCCCGGAGAGCCCTTCGCTTATGGCGCCTGTGCCCGTGGAGGCGGCAAAGGAGAGGGGTTTAAGGGCAGCGGCTATCTCTCTCATAATGCCGGGACCGTCTTTGTAGAGGTTTATGGCCGCTGCGCGGCCAATATCGTCAAGGAGCAGAAAAACCTGCGAGTTGGTCTCACGGGTCATGACCTCAACAACGCGCAAGGCGTTTCTAAGCAGAGCCGCAGGCTCGCCAACCGCCCTGGCATCAAGGTGGGCTGTAATAAGGTCAGCGGCCTCCATAAACCCCTCATCCGTTAAGAGGCCCCTTAGTTTTGTAAGTGTAAGCTGGCCTCGCGCAATCTCGGGATCACGCCTCTTAAAGGCCAGAAACTGCTTTATCACCTCTGATATAAAGTCACCGGAGAACTCATCTACGCGGGAAGTCTCACTGAACTGATAATACAGGGGCACGACAAAACCCTGGCCCCAGAAGAGCTCCCTGTGCGTTCTCCTGAGTATCTCTGTCTTTCCTATCCATCTCGGCCCCTTTAATATAATACCGCAGGGCGGATGCGAGAGGTCTACGGCAGCCTTGTAGATGCGCTCCAGAAGGGCTGCCCTCCCAAAAAAAAGACCATCGGGAAGAACTGTAAAGATACTCTTATTTCTCATAAAGGACTATCCTGTTCTTGCCCCTGCGTTTTGCCAGGTACATGGCGGCATCGGCGCGGTAGATAAGGTCATCGGTATTACGGGCATCCCCGGGGAACTCGGCTATACCAATGGAAATGGTAGGAGAGGGACAACTTATCTTAGCGGGAAAGGTGAGCTCTTCCACATCAGACCTGATTCTCTCTGCAATAACCTCGGAGTCTTTCTTCGAGGTATGAGGCAAGATAACGGCAAACTCCTCACCGCCGTACCTTACCACAACATCAACTGTTCTTACGGCGTCTTTAAGGGCCATGGAGATGCGTTTCAGCACGTAATCTCCTGCCAGATGCCCCCAGTTATCATTAAAGGCCTTAAAATCGTCAACATCTATGATGAAGACAGAGAAGCTGTCACGCTGACGCCTTACGCGCTCTGCCTCCTCAAAGAGACGCTGCTTAAAGAACCGCCTGTTAAAAAGCCCCGTAAGGGGGTCTGTCATGGAGACGGTCTTGAGCTTCTCGCTCATGCTGTAATATGCCCCTCTCTCAAGGGCGATAGTGGCGTAATTGGATATGGAGAGGATGACAAAGAGGTCCTGGGGCGTAAAGAGACCGTCGCCGTGCTTATCAGAGAGGTTTATTACCCCTATGACACGGTCATAAAGCTTCAATGGCGCGGAGATAAAAGATGACGTCCTGTAAGAGCGCAGGCTTTTTCGCCAGCTCATCTCTTTCTCAATATCCTTTACCACAATGGGCTCGCCGCTCTGCGCCGTGCGCCCCGTAATGCCCTGGCCCATTTTTATGCGAACGCTCTCTGCGATGCTCTTTTCCAGCCCCTTTGATGCCTTTATACGAAATGCCTTGCTGGTGTTATCAAAAATCATCAGCGAGGCCCGCTCGGCCCCTATGAGCTCACTTGATTTAGCGAGTATAAGCTCGTAGAGGGAATCTTTATCCATTACCGCGGAGATACTCTTGTATATATCAAGGAGACCTTTGAGCTCACCGTTGTATGCCATCATGGCTACAGAGGGAACCCGGTCATCTGGTTTTGGCAGAGGCATATTGTGAAGGGATTCAAGAAAAGGCACGGCCAGTCTCTTGAAGGTATCGGGAAGGCTGAAGAGCGAGTCTGTTGAGAGGCTCTTTACGCGGTCCTTGAGGCGCAGCTGCGTGGCCTCGTCAAGGCCCTCAATGCCCTGGGCAAAAGCCTCCTCCTCTCTGCCCCTCATATAAGACCTGCCGCCCATGAGGACAAAGGAGCGCCCCTTTAAAAAGACGGGCATGGCAAAGGCGTACATATTGGCGTGACACTTGAAGATATGCGTATTGCCGTCATTCAGGGCACGCAGCGCGGCCCTGTTGTAATCCGAGCTGCACAGAGCCCGCAGCTCCTCCTTGGAGCTCATGGCCGCACGAACCTCGTCATTAAAGCTTGGAGGAACGATAAAAGCCCCTTTCTCGTCATTAAGAGAGACAGAGACGCCGAGGAGCCTGGAGAGACCGTCCTGAAAGTCCCTCCATCTCGAGGTATTGAACCCCTGAAGATGAGCAGGTGGGCCCTCCTGGACTTCCCCGCTTTTTATACTGGAAGCTCTTGCCATATCAAAAAAAAAGACCCCAATACCATAACAGTATTGAGGCATCCTTTACCCGTCCAAGCAGGCCCATCATGAGCCCGTTGATTCACAGATGCTAAAAAAGTCAACCTCTCCCTGCAGGAACTGCCAAGACAACTAAAACTGGCAGTATTTTATCACAAGAATTGACTTTATACAATAAGTTTATTAAATGGAGATTCTCTACAGAGGGAGCTTGAAGGTACGTTCTCATGGAGGCGGTAAAAACAAGAGGATCGCGGTATTAAGAGACCCCTGCCAGTGCGTAAAGACCTTAAAAGCGCAGGTTCAAAAGAGTAGCCTCAGCCACACTCCCCCCCCGCACTTTATAAACCCCTAAAACATGGGGAGGGCGTACATCTCAGGGAAGCAGACCTCAGGTTTTTTCAAGGGCACCCGGCCCTGTCTCAGTCTGGCTTTTTTTAGACTCTTTCCATAAGAGGAGCACCGGGCTTGCTATGAACATAGAGGAGTAAGTTCCCACCAGCACGCCGAGAAAGAGCGCAAGGGCAAAGTCATGTATAACCTCGCCGCCAAAGACAATAAGCGCGCCAAGGACAATAAGAGTGGTAAGCGAGGTAACTACGGTACGGGAGAGCACCTCGTTAATACTCCTGTTTACAAGGGAATAAAAGTCTTCATGTTTCTTTTTATGCAGATTTTCCCGTATTCGGTCAAAGACAACAACGCTGTCTGATAGTGAGTATCCCGCAAGAGTAAGCAGGGCCGTTACGATAAGCAGGTTCATCTCCTTGTGCATGACAAAGAGCAGCCCCAGGACCACGAGAACATCATGAAATGTAGCGATAACAGCGGCTACGCCGAATCGGAACTCAAACCTCCAGGCCACGTAAAAGAGTATGCCAAGCAGGGCTATGGCAATGGCCTTCAGTGCGTCTGTCTGGAGTTTCTTACCCACCGTGGGCCCCACCTCTGAGGTGGAATCAATGGTAAAAGGGTTCTCCGGCATATTGGCCTGAAATGCCCTTGAGATGGCCTTTGAGGTGGCAGAGAGCTCGTCTTCCGTTGATTTAAGTCGTACGAGAAGTTTAGTGGATTCAGAGAGCTCCTGCAGATTGGCGTCCTCAAAACCGCCTTTTTCCAGTATGCCCCTTACCTTCTCAATGGCAACGGGTTTTTCAAACCTGAACTGAATGGAGACGCCTCCGGAAAAATCTATTCCAAGCCTGGCCAAACCCGTGGGTATGGCTATGGCCGCCACAAGCCCCACAAGGGCAAGTATGGCTGATATGACGAAGGTGATCTTTCTGGCTCCGAGAAAATCTATCTTTGTATTTCCAAGCATATCTTCCTTTTCAAGCTATCTGCCGTCTGTTGCAGACGGGATTATATACTGAGCTTTTTGAGTTTCATCTTCTCGCTCTGAATGTCAAAGGCTACCTTTGTACCTACAAGAGAGGTAAAGAGGTTTGTAAGTATGCCCAGGCTCAGCGTAACGGCAAAGCCCTTAATGGGCCCCGAACCAAACTGAAAGAGAACCATGGCGGTAATGAGCGTTGTTACATGGGAGTCAACAATAGTCCACCAGGCCCTGTCGTAACCTGAGTTAATGGCCGAGCGCGGCGTATGCCCTCCCTTGAGCTCCTCTTTTATCCTCTCAAAGATAAGCACGTTGGAGTCCACGCCCATGCCTATGGTAAGTATCATGCCTGCTATGCCCGGCAGCGTAAGAGTGGCGTGTATCCAGGCCATGGCGCCGAGGAGCATTATCATATTAAGGAAAATGGCAAAGTCCGCCACAAGCCCGGAGCCCTTGTAGTACACGATCATGAATAAAAGCACAAGGGTTCCGCCAAGGGCCGCTGCCCTGAGGCCTGCCCTGATGGAGTCGGCGCCAAGGGTTGGCCCAACAGTTACGTTCTGGATAATCTTTACAGGAGCCGGCAGCGCGCCTGCCCGAAGGACGATAGCGAGGTCAACGGCCTCGTCGCGGGTAAAGCCGCCGCTAATCTGCGCCCTTCCGCCTGCGATGGCCTCTCGTATAACAGGGGCCGAGTGCACGTTGCCGTCAAGAACTATGGCAAACCTTCTGTCCACGTTCTCCGTGGTAACACGCTCGAATATCTTGGCGCCCGTGGAATCAAAGGTAAGAGATACATAGGGCTCGTTAAACTGCTGGTCAAAGGCCACGCGGGCATCAGACAATGAGCTTCCCGATAGTATTACGTCTTTTTTAATGAGGTAGGGTACCTTTACGGGCGGCCCTCCGTCAACGGACTTTTCTATCTTATAAAGTATCTCAGAGCCCGGGGGCACGCCCTCGGCAGCGGCCTTCATGGGGGTCATGGACTCATCTACAAGCCTGAACTCCAGTACAGCCGTCTTTCCGATAAGGTTGATGGCCCGCTGTGTATCCTTAAGGCCGGGCAGCTGAATGACAATCTCACTCTTACCCTGCTTGTGAATCAGAGGCTCGGCAACGCCGAACTTGTCTATTCTATTTCGAATGGTCTCAAGGGCCTGAGAGTGCGCCCAGTCCTTTATCCTCTTAACCTCGTCCTCGCTAAGAGAGTAGGTAATCTCCTTACCCTCTGTGCCGGACTCCGTAAAACCCTGGGCCTCGTCTTTTATGACATCGGTTATCTGTAGACGTGTATTAGCATCAAAGTAACCCACGGTCATCTCCGAGAGCCCCTTGCGCTTCACATAGCGGTAGGGTATGTTTTTGCTGCGAAGCTCGCTCTCTATGGAGTTTACAAGCCTCTGCGTGTAACTCTCAACAGCCTTGTCCTTATCCACATCAAGCACAAGGTGCATGCCTCCCTGAAGGTCAAGCCCAAGAGTTATCTTCGGAATGTTATCGTTCCAGAACGCCGGCAGAGCGCGTGACACCGGCGTTGAGGGCAGAAAGAGAGCGATGGCCACAATGGAAAAAAGGCCAAGCATGATAAGACGTACCAGTATGCTCTTCATACAATAGAACCTGTCCTTAAGGGCCTTTGGCCGTACTCGTTGTTATAGGAATATATAACCTGAAATCCCACTTGTTATTCGCCCTTTACTTTTCTCTTGGAGATGGCGCTTTTTTCTACCTTTACCCTGACGTTATCTGCAATCTCTACTGTTACGACATTCTCGGAGACCCCGAAGACCCTGCCGTGCAGACCGCCTGTGGTAACTACAAAGTCGCCCTTGGCCGTCTTGGAGAGCATCTCCTTGTGCGCCTTGGCGCGTTTTTGCTGAGGGCGTATCATGAGAAAGTAAAATATTGCGAAGAGTACTATAATAGGGGCAAAACTCATCATGCCCCCAATTCCTCCGGAAGGTGCGTCAGCGGCAAATGCCACGGCAACAGGTGCGATTGTCAACAATGTAATTCCTCCTTGTGATGTCTTGAGTGTCTCTATAATCTCTAAATCTAATCCCCAGCCATGGGGCCGCTTAAAAATGCGCTCTTGAATCGGCCGAATGTTCGGGCCTTTATATTCTCTCTTATGCTCTCCATTAGAGATGCGTAATAAAAGAGATTGTGTATGGAATTAAGCCTTGCTCCAAGCATCTCACGCGACATGAATAAGTGGCGGAGATAACTTCTTGAGTAATGAGAACATGTGTAGCAGCCGCACTCCGGGTCAAGTGGTTCCATGTCCCGTTCGTAGCGACTATTTTTTATAACCAATTTTCCATGCTTTGTAAAGAGCATACCGTTTCTTGCGTTACGAGTGGGCATGACACAGTCGAACATATCCACGCCCGCCTCTACGGAACGCACCAGATCCGCCGGTGTTCCAACGCCCATAAGGTACCTTGCGCTTTCCCGCGGCAGCACCTCCGTAACAGCGCGGGTCATCTCCGTCATAACGTCTTTACTCTCGCCTACGCTTAACCCGCCAATGGCATAACCGTCAAAACCCGTCTCTACCATCTCAAGCGCGCTCCTCACACGAAGATCCGTGTACATACCGCCCTGCACAATGCCAAAGAGCAGAGCCTTGTCCTCCCTGCGCGCCGCCTTACTCCTCGCCGCCCACCTGCCCGTCAGGGCCGTGGACTTTTCCGTCTCTTCTCGCGTTGCCCCATCAGGCAGACACTCATCAAGACACATTATAATATCAGAACCAAGGGCCTCTTGAATCTCCACCGCGGACTCAGGCGTAAGCCGGCACCTGGTGCCGTCAAGGTGAGAGCTGAAGGTCACGCCCTCTTCGTCTATGCGGTTTAGCCCCTTGAGGCTGAATACCTGAAAACCGCCGCTATCCGTAAGTATGGGCCCGGACCAGTTCATGAACCTGTGCAGCCCGCCCGCCTCTTTTATTACCTCAACCCCGGGACGCAGATACAGGTGATAGGTATTGGCAAGGATAATTCTTGCCCCTGTCTCCCGTACCTCCTCTGTGCTGAGCCCCTTTACCGCGGCCTTGGTGCCAACAGGCATAAAAACAGGGGTGCTGAAGGTACCGTGACCCGTGCTCATACGGCCAAGCCTTGCCCCTGTGGGGTCTTCAGCCAAGAGCTCAAATGGTCTTAGACTCTGCATTCAAGGTGAGCGGCTAAAGATAAACTTGCCGCAGCTGTAAAATGGGTCTTTGGCTGTATACTCAAAAAATCTTCCGCTTTTATTCAAGATCAGTAAATAAACATGGCATCGCCGTAACTGTAAAAACGATACCCTTCTTTAACGGCTTCCTTGTAGGCCCTCATAACAGGTTCATACCCACCAAAAGCCGCCGTAAGCATTAATAAGGTGGAGCCCGGCAGATGAAAATTTGTAATCAGCCCGTCTATGAGCCTGAACTTAAAACCCGGGCGTATAAATAACGAGGTCCTTCCACTGAGCACGGGCTCCTTTAACCCGCCGAGCACAACGCTCTCAAGGGCCCGCACCGTAGTGGTGCCAACAGCGATAACCCTTCGCCCCTCTTCCCGTGCACTTTGAACCGCCTCCCAGACCAATGGGCTTATACTGTAAAATTCCTCGCCAAGCGTTTTTCTCTCCGGGTCATCTTCCCTTACAGGCAAAAAGGTCGCCGGCCCGGTATGGAGGGTAAGGTACCGCAGCTCCACGCCTTTATCCTCAAGCTCAAGGAGGAGCTTCTCTGTAAAATGCAGACCCGCCGTAGGTGCTGCCACGGCACCGCTCTTAGAGGCAAATACGGTCTGGTATCTCTTTTTATCTATCTCTTCAGGCTCTCGGTCCATGTACGGAGGTATGGGCACAAGACCGGCCTCGTAAAGGGCCTTCTCGCTAAGCCCACTAAACTCAGCCATTATAAAACCGCCGCCAAGCACCTCCCTGACAATAGCGCTTATGCCGGCCTCGAAAAAAACCTCCCTGCCGGGTCCAAGCCCCTTTGCGCCCCTTACAAGGCAGCGCCAGAGAGCGCCCGCTCCCTGCGCCCCTGCGCCCCTCTCTACAAGGAGAAACTCCACGCGCCCCCCGGTGGCCTTAACACCCCTCAGCCTCGCAGGAATTACCTCTGTATCATTAAGAACAAGAAGATCGCCCGAAACCAGTAACCCAGGCAGGTCCTTAAAAAAACCATGCCCAAGCCTGCCCACGCCGCGCTCTAAAGACAAAAGCCGAGAGGCATCCCGCTGATTAAGGGGATACCTTGCCACAAGCTCGTCTCTTAAGGGGTAATCAAAATCC
Organism: Deltaproteobacteria bacterium; assembly: GCA_024275045.1. GTDB lineage: Bacteria > Desulfobacterota > GWC2-55-46 > GWC2-55-46 > JADFVP01 > JAJRZX01. The sequence goes on along the minus strand of JAJRZX010000139.1, from coordinate 5,260 downwards.
TTGAGTTCCATATACTCTTACAATAAAACAAAAGACGGCCATTGTAACATAATCCGTGACGTATACAAGCCCCTTACTTTCTTTTGGAAAAAAGAAAGTAAGATAAAGAAAACCAATATGTGAACGAGTGTAAGTTCATTAAAAAGAGACCTAACACCCAACGAAACTCTGAAAAAAAGAAACTAAGACAAAAAAACCAATATGGGAACGAGTGTAAGTTTACTGAATATACACCTTGCGCACCGCGAAACCTTTAAAAAACTAACGGAGGAACGAACGCGGGTTCACTTACAAAAAACCTTGCGCACCGCGAAAAAGTTCTAAAATAACTTCTCAAGTCTTGCGCCGCGGTAATAGTGCCTGAGTATCTCTTTATAGGAGGCCCCTGCCTCGGCCATGCCGCGCGCGCCCCACTGAGACATGCCCACGCCGTGGCCTGAGCCGCGGCCTCGGAAAATAAAAAGCCCGCCGTCTCGCCTTACGGTTAATACGGCGCTGCGAAGGATTGAGTACCCGATTAACCTTCGCAGCTCCTCAACACGAAGCCTGAGGGTCTTACCGGACTTATCGGTAATCCTCACCTCCCGCGCCCTGCCTCCGGAGGTAAGGTCTCCAAGGACAACTTTACGCGGGGTGCCGATACGAAACCCCTCGCCGTGTAGGATTTTTCCAAACATAACCGCAGGTACGGCAAAGTCCCACCTGTAACGGGGGTCCTTATCGCCGTCATGAGGGCTTGGCACAGAGCGCAGGTACGGGTACTCCCCAACTGCTCCGCCCTGCCAGATATCGCTTGCCGCGTCAGTGCGCCCGCCGCTGTTGGAGTGATACACAGTAAGGGCCGGCTCACCGTTGTAGGTAAGCACCTCACCGCCGCACTCTTTAACAGCCGCCAGTGAGGCCTCGTCCTCGGCGGCGGCGCCTTTGTAGACCTGCCCCGCGGTAGTGCCCTCTATATCATATAAGGCCGAGACCTCACGGCTTATACGGTAAAGCACATATGTGCGCGCGGCCACGGCCTGCGCCTTTACCACCTCGCGCGGCCATGCCGATGATATCTCGTAGTTTATTATCCCGCCGATATACTCCTCTATGCCCAGCTCATTTACTACGAGCAGCCCACCTGAGGAGGTCTTGTCCCCATGCACTGTGAGCCGTCCCCTGTAGGGTCTCTTATTTAAATATATAAACTCGCCGCGCCTCGCGCTAAAACTCTGAGGCAGGGTCTTTTGCTTACCGTTAACCAAGACCTTCTTCGTGCCTCTCAGCCTGCGCAGAGTAACCTTGCCCCTCCCGGCCCCGTCTATATTAAGGGCACCCTCGGAGCGCAGAATCAGCACATTTACGTCTTTACCGGCCTCGCCGCGCGTAGGAAGCACCACAAGTGCAAAGAAGATAAAGGAGGCTATTAAAGAAATGCTTTTTCTCTTCATAATAACAGGCAAGGCGCTCTGATACGCGGCCTCTGCAACGGGCAGCCTTACCATGATGGCAGGAGTCCATGACTTAACACTTGCAGAGCTCTCTCAGGTAGCCTTTTAGTCCCTCTATCTCTTTATCTGAGAGGGTACGGCGAAAGGCCGGCATGAGCGTGGATTTGCTCGTAGCCGCGCCGCCGTTTCTTATTACATCTATAATCTCTTCATCAGTGAGTTTTTTCATCTCATAGGCGCTGCGGTGGTTGCGGGGGTCAACAGGTTGGGACTCCGTGGCATTGGGGCCATCGCCGCGGCCCTCGGCGCCATGACACTGAACGCAGTAAAAAGCATAATTATCCCGAGGTGTTGCCCCGAAGGAAGAAAGCGCCGGCACCGCAAAAAACACAAGAGGACCCAGAAGAAAAACCTGTACAAAAAACTTTATTCTCACTGCTTTTACTCCAGACCTGCTTTTATTTAAGACCCGCTACATATGACGCAAGGGCCTTTATCTCCGCCTCTCGTGCAAGACCCTCGTATATGGGCATCCTGCTTACAGGGGTAAAGGCGCCCTGATTAATAAGTAAAGAGTATATCCACTGCGGATTCAAGCGTCTGACAGTCCCCTCAAGAGAGGGCCCCGAGAGCCCGCCGGCCTTATTGCCGCGCACGTTCACAAGGTGGCAGCCGTAACAGGCGAATTTTTTTATAAAGAGTATCCTCCCCCTTACGTTCACACCTGGACGAATCTCAACGGAGCTCATAAGGTCTGCGGCCTTAAGGTCCATAAGGTAAGAGGCCACGGAAGCAGCGGTCTTCACGTCAAGACGGGGATGATCAGCGGGATTTTTTTCTTCAAGAGAATTATACGCAAGGGGCCTTATGGGAGTTGGGTTAACAAGCCATGAGGCTAAAAACCCCTCCCTGAACTTACTGCCCGCGTACCAGAGGTCAGGGCCTTTTTTTGCCAGCTCACTGCTTCGAGTTACCGGCCCTGCGGGCCTTGCCGTACGGTGACAGCTCCCGCACCCCCTGGAGATAAAGGTCTTGCTGCCCGCGGACTCCACGGCACGAGCCGCAGAAGACAATAAAAAGGAAAAAACCACGGTAAGAATAAATACAGACAATAAGACAAGTCTTATATACTTACTCACGCTAAACCCTCTGCAAATAAACAAAGACTTAAAGATACCTGAACCGCAGATAATCGTGGACAACATCTACACACCCCACTTACCCCCCCTAAAAAGCTCCCAAGCCCCGCTCTACCCCCCTCCAACCCCTGCTCACACCCCACCTAACCCCCTTTCAGCCACCCCTCAGACCACCTCGAACCTGTCCTGCTGAAACCTCTCCACAGGGATAACACTTACTTTTTTGCCGAATCTGTCCTCCAGATCGCCCAGTATGGCAGGGGTCTCCTTGAGCTTCTCGGCTATAAGGGGACTGCAATACAGGGCAGGTGTTCTTTTGCCTATAAAGTCTCTAAGGAGCGCCTTGTAGATATCCATCATCACAGTGTGCTCTGACTTTATAAAACCCACGCCATCGCAGGTGGGGCATGTCTTGCAGAGCGACTGGATAAGGTTGTTGCGAAGACGCTTGCGTGTCATCTCAACTATTCCAAGATCAGAGATGCGCAGGATATTCGTCCGTGCGCCATCGGCCTTAAGGGCCTCGCGCAGGGCGTTATAGACCTTATCCCTGTCAGGGGCCTTGGCCATGTCTATGAAATCAATAACAATAATACCGCCGATATTACGGAGCCGCAGATTTTTTACAATAACATCCACGGCCTCAAGGTTGGTCTTTACTATGGTATGCTCGGAGTCTTTCTTGCCAACGTATTTTCCTGTATTAACATCAATGGCCGTAAGCGCCTCCATCTGGTCGATGATAAGAAAACCGCCTGAGCGCAGCCATATCTTGTTATCAAGGGCAGCATCAATCTCAATCTCAATGCCGTAGCGCTCGAATATGCCCTCTGCGCCCTCATAGAGCTCCAGCCTCTTCTGCAGCGCGGGCATGACCTCTCTTGTGAAGTTACGCACCTTCTCAAACTCATCTTCCCTGTCAAGGACAAGCCTCTTAACGCTTGAGGAGAACTTGTCTCTTGCGGTTCTCAGGCTGAGATCAAGCTCCTCGTGCAGGAGCGATGGCGTGGGAGCCGTCTCTTTCTGTGAGTCAATGGACTTCCAGAGCCTGACAAGGTACTCCATATCTGTCTTAAGGTCCTCCTCAGAGGCGCCCTCGCAGACCGTTCTTATGATAAAACCATATCCATCAGGGCGCATGCCCTGCATTATCTTCTTAAGGCGCCTCCGCTCCTTTTCGCTGGATATCTTTCGCGAGACAGCTACTCTGTCATAAGAGGGCATGAAAACAAGATACCTGCCGGCAAGAGATATATAAGACGAGACCCTTGCCCCCTTGCTCCCCATGGGCTCTTTTGTGACCTGAACCATTATGTCCTGGCCGTCTTTTAATATATCCTGAATCCGCAGCGCCTTGTACCGGCCTCTGCCCCTGCCGCCGCCTCTGCCGCCCCTGCCGCCGGTTCTGTCAATTACATTCTCAGGGGCCTTGTCCGCGGCCTGCTCGTCTACGTCATCAAGGGTTTCTTGAATATCAGAGACATGGAGAAAGGCCGTGCGCGCAAGCCCAACGTTTATAAATGCCGACTGCATGCCCGGCAGCACCCGTGCCACCCTGCCCTTGTAGACATTGCCCGTAACCTTTCGCCCCTCCGGGCGCTCAACATAAAGCTCGGCAAGGGAGCCATTTTCCGTAATTGCCACCCTTGTCTCAAAGGGGTTGGAATTTATGAATATTTCAGTCTTTTTATCTCTCATCTTCACCTTACATAGGGGTACAGCCGTAATATAGCGGAGGGGTGGTCCTCAGAACGGCCCCATAGACCGCTGACAGACCACCGCTAAGAACAATAAGCGCAAACGCGCCTTTATTTATCGAAAGGATCTTGTCTTGAGGATGGGTATTAGAGAGACTTCCGGCAGAGTGACATGAAAGACATGGACAAGCACATCAAGGGGCCTTATAGAAGGACCGTTGCCGCCTGCAAGGACAAGGCTCAGCTTTGCGCCTTCAAGACGCCTTAGCTCTATAATACGGCTCTTAATGTCTACTGTCCTTACTTTATCGCCCTTTTTAATGGTAACCGGAAATTCATGACTTGAATCAAAATCTTTTATATACCCATCGATCCTATCGGAATCAATGCAAAAACCACTGGGGGAACTGTCAAAAGTTATTTTATACTCTGTCTTTTGTATCATATCAGAGCCGGAGTTAAGATTCAAGGGCTCTCTGGAGGGCATGAAAAACAAGAGCCCTTCCGGTGAATGCATGTTAAGCCTTGTGATTATCTCCTGCGCTTCAAGGGGAATTCCCAGCAGTGTTATCTCCATAAACTCATCAAGGGACTCCGTGCCAAGGGGTATTGGCGGAGAAAAACTAAGCTTTGGCATGGGGTGAAAGCCTGATGAGTACTTCACCGTAAACCCGCAGCGCCTGATAAGCCTCTTTATAACCTTTACAAGCTCAAGGTGGCCAAGAAACCTCAGATCCCCTCTCTTGGAAAACCCCAGCCGCACCTTGTACGAGGGCAGGTTCTCTGCCGTCCTCACGGGAGCAGGGGCGGGCACTACATTATCAGTGATAATGTTCTTTACCTCTTTAAAATCGCAGACCCCGCATAGCGGACAGGCGGAGTCGCGGCAATCCGGTGTCTCTTTGGCGGCAAGAGACTTCTCGTACTGGTCGTACAAAAACCCCTTCTCCACCCCTGTTGAGAGGTGGTCCCAGGCAAAGACCTCTTCGCG
>JAJRZX010000138.1 GCA_024275045.1 Deltaproteobacteria bacterium | reverse complement strand
CCCTCTGCGCCCCACGAACCCAAGATAAAGAAAACCAACGGGGGAAACTGATTTAGTTTCTGTAACCGCCCCTCTGCGCCCCACGAACCCAAGATAAAGAAAACCAACGGGGGAAACTGATTTAGTTTCTGTAACCGCCCCTCTGCGCCCCACGAACCCAAGATAAAGAAAACCAACGGGGGAAACTGATTTACTTTATGTAACCGCCCCTCTGCGCCTCACGAACCCAAGACAAAGAAAACCAACGAGGGGAACTAATGCCGATTCATTGTACAGACCTCTCGCCCGCCCAAGTTAATAAAGCCCCCTCCATCCACGAATGCCCGAAGGGCCCCGCGAGGGTCTACTCTAACTCGGCGATATAATCGGCGGCCTTGTAGGCGGCTATGGCGCCGTCGCCTACGGCTGTGGCGACCTGCAGAAGAGGTGTTGTACGGCAATCTCCTGCGGCAAAGAGCCCCGGTATATTAGTCTCCATGTTCTGGTTGGTCTTGATAAAACCCTGCTCGTCCTTTTCGGCCTCTACAAAACCTGTTGTCGGTGTTATGCCTACGAATATAAAGGCCCCGTCAACAGCGATGGTCTTGGACTCGCCTGTCTTAAGGTCTTCAAGAACGGCCTCTTTTACCACCATGTCTCCGCTGATTTCCTTGAGCGCATGGCTCCTTAGGAACTCGATGTTATCTGCGGCCTCGGCGCGGTCCTGTTGGATTTTTTCTCCGCGAAACTCATCACGCCTGTGGACGATATATACCTTTGCGGCAATCTTGGAGAGGTATACCGCTTCTTTCAGGGCCGTGTCTCCGCCTCCTACCACGAGTACGCTGAGGCCCTTGAAAAAAGGCCCGTCGCAGGTGGCGCAGTAGGATACGCCCTTGCCCGTGAATTCCACCTCGCCCGCGGCGCCGAGCCTGCGCGGTTTTGCACCTGTAGCCACAAGAACGGTCTTTGTCTCCATATCGCCGTCCGTAGTCTTTAATACAATGCTCTTATCTTTTGTTTGTATCTCCGATACCTCGCGCATCAGTATCTCAAGGCCGAGCCCTTTGGCATGGGCCTCAAAGTGTTCCATGAGCCCTGCTCCGCTTATGGACGGAAAACCCGGGTAGTTCTCAATAATATCGCTAAGTGCAATTTGACCGCCAACGAGTTCTTTTTCCAGCATCACGGTCTTAAGGCCCAGCCTGATGGCGTAAATAGCCGCCGTGAGCCCCGCAGGGCCTCCGCCTATGATTACAAGGTCATACATGTTTTAACCTCCGTGGATTTTATTGGCCGCCTCTTCGGGCCTGAGATTTAGAACTTGTCTTTTGGCCGAGTAGCTTTCTGGCGGTCTTTAGATTCTTAATATCATCATCTGCTTCTTTTTTTGGCGTCTCAAGAATAACAGGTATACCTTTTATGCCCTCTGCGTTTAAAAAGGTCTTTAAAGCCTTGTTCCCTATCTTGCCCTCTCCGATATTGGCGTGTCGGTCAAGCCCGGAACCAGCCTCGCCTTTTGAGTCATTAAGGTGAATGAGTGCCAATCCTTTGGCGCCAACGGCCTCTTGGATGGTAAGGGCAAGTGTCTCTGCTTCTCCGGAATTGGTCATGGGATACCCCGCGGCAAAACCATGGCACGTATCAAAACACAAACCCGCTCTCAGGCCCTCGTTATGAGCTACGTTTATGAGCTCTCCTATCTCTCCAAGGTCATCCCCTGTCATGCCTTTGTGGGCGCTGTTCTCAAATAAAATGGTAGTGTTTTTGTTTATACCCGCCTTCTTAACTTCTTGCAGGGCCCTTGTTACGCGTGCCATGGCAAAGTCCTTGCCCCGGCCTTTGGGGCTGCCAAGGTGTGTTACAAGGTACTCTGCCTCAAGGTCCTCGGCAAGGGAGAGCTCGGCCTTGAAGAGGGAGAGGGATTTATCGAATATCACGTCATCCGGAGATGAGAGGTTGATAAGGTATGCCGTGTGCACTACCACAGGCCATATCGCACTCGCTTTACGCAAAGAGACGAAGCGAGTGGCGGCGCTAACCTCAAGTGGGCTTACCTGCCATGACCTGGGGTTACGGGCGAATATCTGCAGGGCGCTGCACCCGGCCTCCTCGGCCCTCTCTATTGCCTTGTAAAGTCCGCCTGCCGTGGACATGTGGCAACCCAGGCTCATATTAATCTCCTCTGTATTATGTTCATGGCTCAGTGCCTTGACTTTAGTTTAAGCTTTCGCTCGGCAGCGGCCTTAAGTACTCCGGGCACGCCTTTGTTCTTGGCCATTGCCTTTAAATCTCGCTCGCGTAGATAATCAATGAGTTTTAACGATGAGCTCAGCGGCGTGCGGGGGTTACAGACCATGGCCATCTTTATATTGTAACTCTTCATCCACTCTCTTGAGTTGGCAATATCCCTTAGAATCTCCTCTGATGTGTTAGTGGAGGAGGCTGTCATGGTGACCTCCTGCTCAGTGAGCTTGGGGTTCTTAAGTACTGATAAGGCAACTATCCTGTTTTTGTCCTTTATGAGGAGGTTTCGTATGGACCGGTCTCCGGTGTGGGCAAGCTTTATCTTCTCCCCTGCCGTCATATTGCATATGGCCTGATATATGTTGAACCTGTCGCTCTCAAAATCATCGCCTGACACGATGGTAGCGGCAAGGTTTTTTTCATCAGACCTTGCTTCTGCCTCTATGGAATGAGATGCTTGCGATTCTTTTGCCGCTGCCTCCAGTCTCTCGCAGAGCCCCTGCTCTGCGTTAGGGTTTTTTCTGACGGCATCAATAATCAGAGGAAACCTCTCTATTAAGTCCGGGGTCTCTGCAAAGGTTTTTATGGCCTCAAGCGGGCCCTCTTCGGCGATGGTACAGGCAAGGCGGTTATCAATGCCCTTGTTACGGAGTATGGCCGAGAGTACGGTGCCGTTATCTTTAAAGTGTACGAAGAGCTCTCTTAATACCAGGCAATCTAATCTTTCTTCAAGGGCAGAGAGTATGAACTCTACCTCGGCCCCTGCCAGTGTCTCATAAGCCGAGGCGGATATCTCGTTATCCCTCTCATAGGATAGTACAAAGAGGGCCGTAACCTGATCTGAGGGCCGCAGGGCCTTAAAATCCCCTCCTTCCCGCCGTGCTGATGAAAGCCGTTTTTTGCGGTCCAGGTCTTTTGAGATAAACTTGAGAAGACTCTTCTTAACCCTCATGCGAGCCTCTGCCTTAACAATCTTTACGCGCCCTCTTTGGCCGCGGTTATAACCTTCTGTGCAAGATAAGAGGGTACTTTCTCGTAATGCGAGAACTCCATGGTAAACATGCCGCGGTCTCCTGTCATGCCGCGAAGCTCAGGGGCGTAAGTCACAACCTCTGCCATGGGCACAAGGGCCCTGATGGTCTGGCTTCCGGCCGTGGGCTCGGCGCCGAGAATCTTGCCCCTTCTTGAGTTAATATCGCCTATGACATCACCGAGATTTTCCGCCGGTACGACTATCTTCATGTTCATCAAGGGCTCAAGTATAACGGGGTTGCACTTTGCCATAGCGTCTCTGAAACCCATGGCAGCGGCTATCTTAAAGGCCATCTCCGATGAGTCCACGGAGTGAAAGGAGCCGTCTACGAGCTCAACCTTTACATCCACCACGGGAAAACCCGCGAGCACCCCGGCCTCCATGGCCTCGGTGACGCCTTTTTCTACGGCAGGTATGAACTGGCGCGGTATGACCCCGCCTTTAATGCTGTTTACAAAACGAAAACCCTCGCCCCGCGCAAGAGGTGAGAGCTCCAGCCACGTATCACCGTACTGGCCGTGGCCCCCGGATTGTTTTTTGTACTTACCCTGCACCCTGGCGGTGCCTCGGATCGTCTCTTTATAAGGCGTCTTAGGTGCCTTGAGCTCAACCTCGCAGTGGTACTTGCGCTGCAGCTTATCAATACTCGCCTCAAGGTGCATCTGCCCGGCCCCTGCTATGACAAATTCCTTTGTCTGTTTATCCCGTCTGAAATCAAGGGCCATGTCCTCTTCCATGAGCTTGGAGAGTGCCACAGAGAGCTTGTCCTCATCGCTCTTGGACTTACCCTCAATGGCGTAAGAGAGCACCGTGGCAGGCCGCGGCTCGCCATCAAAGACCACGGGGGCCTCAACCGCGCTTAACGTATGGCCTGTGCATGTGTCTTTTAGTTTGGTAAGGGCTACGATGTCGCCTGCGCACGCCGAAGGGGTCTCTTTAATGTCCTTACCCTCAAGCAGGTATATATGGGAGATTTTTTCCTTTGTGCCCGTATTTACGTTAATAATCTGCGAACCGGGCGTAATGGTGCCAGAGTATATACGCAGCATGGAGAGCTTGCCTGTATAGGGGTCTATGTGCGTCTTGAATACAAGGGCAGAAAAAGGTGCGCTCGCATCAGGTTCTCTCTCTATAATCTCCCCTGTAAGAGGGTCCGTGCCCTTTGCGTGTCCCTTTATGGCGCCCTTGTCAACAGGGGAGGGCAGGCATGTGTTAACGGCATCCATAAGCAGGTTTACACCGAAGTTCTTGCTTGCCGAGCCCGCGAATACAGGGACGAATTTTCTCGTTAACGTGCCTTCGCGAAGCGCTGAGGTAAGCTCTTCAGTCTCCAGCACCTCACCATCAAGGTATTTTTCAAGGAGGTTGTCATCAGACTCTACAATGCACTCTATCATGGTCTGGCGCAGACGCTCCGCCTCGGCGCTTAAGTCTTCAGGCACGTCTTTTGTATCAAAGGCGCCTGATGTGTCGTTCTTAAAATAATATGCCTTCATTGAGAGCAGGTCCACTACGCCTTTAAACTCAGGGCCCGTGCCTATTGGCAGCTGCATGGCAACGCCGCGAACCCCAAGGACGTGCTCCATATCATCAATGGCCCTGAAAAATCCGGCCCTCTCTCTGTCCATCTTGTTAACAAAGGCGATTCTTGATATCTCGTGCTCATCTGCGTAATTCCAGAGCCGCTCTGTTGCGACCTTTACCCCTGAGATGGCGCTTACGATGACAATCGCTCCGCCTGCCACGCGCAGCGAACCTCGTGTCTCCGCGAGAAAATTAGAGTACCCCGGGGTATCTATTATATTCACATCGTGCCCTTTCCATCTGTAGTGATGAAGGGCCGAGGATATGCTTATCTTTCTTTTTTTCTCCTCAGGCTCGTAATCAAAGTGGGAGTTGCCCTTGTCTACGCTGCCAGGGTGCTGCGTTACCCCGGAGCACAGGAGAATGGCCTCCGAGAGGGTGGTCTTACCGGCTCCGCCGTGCGCTATTACGGCTATGTTTCTTTTTTTCTCCATCTCAATACCCACGTCAACCTCCTCTTGTCCTTGTAATATTCGTGGTACTGTTTATCTCTTAAGCCTTATTCTCATGCAGAGAAGAACCTGGAGAAGACTTTACTGAAAAACCCCTTTGTCTTTACCCGGCTCTCTATGATGGGTTGCCCCGTGGGTTTGCTTATGCCAAGCTCAGAGAGGTATTTTCGCAGCTCTTTGTTGCCGGGCTCAAACTTGATCCCTTTTTTAAAGATGTTTACCGCCCCTTTTTTATTGCCTACGGAGAGGTAGACCTTTCCCAGGTTTAAGTACAGCTCCGCTTTTGAGAACTCTTTTTTTATGGCCTTTGTGCAGAGATCAATGCCAAACCCGATGTCACCGTTCTTTAATGCCTTTGTAAGCCCGTAATATGACATGTAGTACGGGTTGGTGCGGTCCTCTCGATGGGCCTTGCTAAAGGCCCTCATGGCCCTGTCAAGGCGTTCTTTCTGCATCAGCCGTTTGCCCTCGGCAAAGTATTTAGCAGCCTCGTCTTTTGTCACTATTACCTTCCTTCGTAGATAAGGTTAAGCCCCTTAAGCGTGAGAAACTCGTCCATATGCGTAATGAACCTGCTCCCATCCTTAAAGGCCGCTGAGAGTCCGCCTGTAGCCATCACAGGGGGGCTCTGCCCGCATTCCTGTATAATGCCTTTAATTATTCCGTCAACAAGACCTGAAAAACCGTAATAAATACCCGATTGAATGGCCTCAATGGTATTGGTGCCAAGGACACGGGCGGGCCGCTTGAGCTCCACACGAGGCAGAAGCGAGGTGCGTGTAAAGAGGGCCTCTGTGGAGATGCCAACACCCGGCGCTATGGCCCCGCCTGCGTACTCGCCCTTTTCCGTTACAAGGTCTACGGTAATGGCCGTGCCAAAATCCACTACTATTGCCGCTCCCTTGAATATATCATGGGCGGCAATAGCGTTTACTATCCTGTCGGCTCCCACCTCTTCGGGGTTATCCGTAATGATGGGCATGGGGGCTATAATATCCTCGCCCACAAAGAGTACGTCTTTACCAAGAAAGGCCGAGAGTGCCTCTTTTATATTCCTGTCAACAGGCGGTACAACAGAGCAGATAATGGCCCCTTTTATATCCTCGGCCTTTATGCCTGCTGCCCCAAAGAGCCCTGAGAGCAGGATAAAGAGCTCATCAGCGGTCCTGTGGCTCATGGAGCTGAACCGCCGGTGCAGGGTAAGGGTATGGCCCTCGAAGAGCCCCAGTACGGTCTCGGTGTTGCCTATGTCAACGGTAAGAAGTTTTTTAATCTTAATCTCTCACATGCCGGTTTTGGAAGATGCGCCTTTTTCAGGCCCCTCGTATAAGGTCGCCGGAGAGTATCTTCTGCGTAACTCCCGTAGAATCCCGTAAAAGCAGAGCCCCGGAGTGGTCTACTCCCATGCATATTCCCTTTATGGTCTTGTTGTGGGAGCGAACCCGTACGGTATGGCCTTCTGCCGTAAAGTATCCGCGCCAGGCATCTATTATAGCGGAAAGTCCTTTATTTAAAAAGATATTATACCACGACTCCAGTGTGTGGCAGAGGGTACGTGTAAACTCGGCTCTGGATACATCCAGCCCGCTTGCGCTTTTAATGGAGGTCGCCTCACGGTTTAGAGGGGCAGGCAGCAGCAAGGGGTCCATATTAATGTTAACGCCAATGCCCACGATAACGAACTTTGCCATTTCGGCCTCTGTGTACATCTCCATTAGTATACCGGCTACTTTTTTTGAGCCCAGGAGTATATCGTTGGGCCATTTCACGGCTACGGGCTTTTTGCTGAAACGCGCCACTGCCTCGGCTACGGCAACGGCTCCAAGGAGCGTAAAACCCTGCAGCTCATGGGCAGTTGCTTTGGGGCGTAAGATAACTGAGGCGTAAAGGTTAACCCCCATTGGACTGGACCACTCACGGCCCAGTCTGCCCCGCCCATTGGTCTGGGTATCGCAGATAATCAGGGAGCCCTCTGGATGGCCTTTTCTCGCAAGCTCAAGGGCCATATTGTTGGTAGATGAGAGGGAATTAAAAAAATGAATCCTGCGTCCAATGAGTTTTGTGCTTAAACCCGCTGATATGCTGAGCTCGTTAAAGGGCTCCATGGCGCTGCTCAGGCGGTACCCCTTTGAGGGCTCAGCCTCTATGGCAAAACCCCTCTCTTTTAGCCCCCTTATACGCTTCCATACAGCGGTGCGTGAGATGCCAAGGCCCTCTGCAAGGCTTTGACCTGAGGTAAAGGAGCCCCGTGGGCTGCCAAGGCGGCGCAGTATCTCCTCATCTGTTTTTTGTGCGGCCATTACCCTCTATTACCTGCATGCTTATATCAACCGCCGGGGCGGAGTGCGTAAGCGCGCCAACGGATATGCGGTCCACGCCTGTTGCGGCGTACTCAGTGATGTTACCAAGGTTAACTCCCCCTGATACCTCGGTGAGAGCTCTGCCATTAATAATTTTCAGGACTTTTTTTATCTTCACGGCGTCCATATTATCAAGCATGATAATATCCGCCCCACCCCTTAGAGCCTCTCTTGCCTCTTTCATGGTGGTAATCTCCACCTCAATGGGGGCGTCCTTGCCGCAGCTCTTTCTGACTTTTTTTATGGCCTTTTCTATGCT
>JAJRZX010000012.1 GCA_024275045.1 Deltaproteobacteria bacterium | reverse complement strand
TCCGGCCTTTATCTGCCGCCGTAAGCGCCGCGGCCGTGCCCGCTCCGCCGCCGCCTATGACGAGGACATCGGTCTCGTAATCGGGTTTTGATAGGGCAAGGCGCGCCGTGGCGAGGCGGCTCCTGGACTCGATGACAGAGGCCAGCTCTTCTGGAAGCACGCTGCCCTTATTCGGGCCCACCACAAGGGGACGCCTGCCCTCGGCCTTGTAATCAGGGTGGTACCTCTCAAGGCGTTTCTGTCTATCCTCCATAGTAAGGGCAGGGAAGTGTTCGCCCTTTCGGGCTATGGCTACCCGCTCGGCTCTGGTGGCCTCGACCTTCTTTATCTGCTCCATAAGTTCCGGTGTATATCCGCTCATCTCACACTCCCTCTTACTGTCATAATTCTCTCTCTGTCCCTTGCCTTAGAGGTGGCTTACGTCTTTGGGCATCCACGCGCCGGCGCCGGACATATCAGGCTCACGCTCTCTCTCTACGTATAGTTTTTTAACAACATCGCGGTCCATCTCGGCCAGATCCGCCAGCATGCCGTTGTATTTGCCGCTTGTTATCTCAGTGACTCGTTTTGTAAGGTGCTCTGCCTTTGGCATAATCACACGGCCGTAAAGCCTTCTTACGAACATGGCGGCAGTGAACTGGGATATCTGCGCAGGACACCTTGAGGCGCAGAGCCCGCAGAGTACGCAGTCAAAGGACTTTATGGAGGCGCCCTTTAAGTCGCCTCTCTTCATAAGGGCTATGTAGTCCATGACATCAATATCCATGGGACATGTCCTTGTGCAGGTGCCGCAGCCAACGCACTTAAAGACCTCGGGGTAAAGCGCCCTTAAGACCTCGTGAGGAGTATCTGTTACGGTCTCAAGGTTGTAGTCAGGGCGGTTGGAGGGAAAAAAGGGTATCTGCATGATTATCATGCCCTCTGTTGCCACGGTCTGGCAGGCAAGCCCTGTTCTAAGCCTGTAGTCTCCAACAAAACGGTAGAAGGTGGCGCATGCCCCGCATATGCCGCCTCTACAGCCGCATCCGCGCGTGTATTTGTACCCTGAGTACTCAATGGCCTTCATAATGGTAAGCGTCTCCGGCACCATGTACTCGCGGCCCATGATAAAGATGGGTATCATCTTGGCGCCCTTGGGCGGGATGGTGCGGTCTCCTGTAGCTGCGGGTTTAATCTTGGTCATGGCTTTTCTCCAAATGTTTGTCTCTTTATTTTCGATTTTTAAATATTTTTGATTGCTGAGCTGAGCCCACCCTTGTTTTTGATGGGTTTAGGTTATGCTCCACCCATTCTGTAAGACTGCGCCGAACTCCGTCATTAGCAGTCTTTTAACTTTGCCCACGTGCCCGCTTTAAAAGTCGTAGTACATCTTTTTTATCTCTGCCGCGGTGTATACGGGGCCTTCCTTGCAGATATAGATATCCCCCACGTTGCAGCGTCCGCATTTGCCTACGCCGCACTTCATCTTGTTCTCAAGTGTGGTGTAGACGTCATTATCAGAGAAACCAAGCTCTTCAAGAACGGAGAGGGAGAACTTTATCATAATGGGCGGGCCGCATATAACGGCTATGGAGTTCTTTGGCTTCGGGGCGGCCTTTTCAAGTATCATGGGTACAAAACCAACCTCGCCTTTCCAGTCAGGGGTCTCACCTCCGGGGTCAACGGTCTGGTACAGTGCCACATCATCGCGGTCGTTCCAGTGCTGGAGCTCGTTCTTATAAACAAGGTCTTCCACACATCTTGAGCCGTAGACTATGGTGATGTCTCCAAAGTCCTCGCGTCTGTCAAGGCAGTTAAGTATTACAGACCTTACCGGGGGCAGGCCAATGCCGCCGGCTATGAAGGTGATGTCTTTACCCTTCCACTCGTCAATGGGAAAGTGGTTTCCAAAGGGGCCCCGAAAACCCATGGTATCGCCTATGGACAGATCGAAGAGCCCGCCTGTAACGCGTCCCGTCTTTCTGAAGGTGCATTGAATATAACCCTTGCGCGTGGGGGCGTTTGATATGCAGAATGTGGACTCGCCGAGACCAAAGGCCGAGTAGAGCCCGAACTGGCCCGTCTTAAAGGTAAAAGACTCGCGCAGGGCCTCGTCCTTGAAGACAAGCCTGAAGCTTTTCACATCAGGGGTCTCAAGGTAGGCGTCTTCTATGGTTACGAGTTTTGGCAGGTACAGGTTTTCCATTTTTTCCTACTCTGAAATTTGAGATATCTCTTCCATGACCTCTGTTATATCAAGTCGCACCGGGCATACCCTTATGCAGCGGCCGCAGCCAACGCAGCCCGTGGTCTTGAACTTATCGGGGTAGTACTTGAACTTGCACATAAAGCGGTTGCGCCACCTCTTGAACTGCGTATCGCGGGGGTTGTGGCCGCTTGCGTGCGCCGTAAAATGGTCGAACTGGCATGCGTCCCAGTTCTTTCGTCTTTCACCGCCAAATGCCGTGCCCTCGTCGGTTATATCAAAGCAGTGGCACGTGGGACAGCTGAAGGTGCAGGCCCCGCATCCAAAACACTTACGCGTCAAGCGGGGCCAGAGCTCGCTCTGGTAGTTATCTGTTCTTGCCAGCCAGGCGCTTATCTTTTCTTTTTTTATGCCTTTAATGGGCTCGGGCAGTTTCAGCTCTACAAGCTCAGGCTCTGCGGCCCGCTTCTGGTGGAATACACCGTGATGGGCCTTTATGAAAGCCTCGCCTTTTTTTGTAACCGCTACCGCCATATACTCATCATCAGTTGTCTCACGTAGATAGATATCCGAGCCCGTGGTAGAGGCAGGAGATAATTCCACGGTGGTGCAGAAGCACTCGTCATCAATGGCCGTGCAGCCCACTGTGATAACCGTGATACGGTCTTCGCGCCGCGTGTAAAACTCATCGTCCTCGCCCCATGTAAATACAGAGCGCAGTGAGGCAAGGCTTGCCGCCTCGCAGGCCCTTGCGCCAAAGACAACAACATCAGGGGGGTCAAGGTCCACGCCGTCAAGGTCTACGCCCTCTTTTGTAACGGCAAATGTGGCCACCACCTCTGTCTGTGGAAATACCCACTGCTTGTAGGTAGTTACGGGGATTATATAATCACCGGTAAGCTCAGAGGCAGAGCCAATTTCTTTATATACGACATTTCCCGCATCCACGACAGGTCCTACAAAGAGGGCCCCAGAGTCTTGTACAGAGGAGATGAGTTTGCCGAGTTCAGCTTTTTTAAGGTACATTGCTTTCATAAAAGGTTCTCTTATTTTATAAAGTTTTCAGTGTCATCGGGGCTAAAGACGATCATGGGCGGATGGATTTTCTCATCGTACCCGGATTTAAAGTCAAATGCGTCTTTTACCGTAAGCACAAGTTTCTGGTTTACGAGGTTGAGTTTTATATTCGCAGGACAAGAGCGTTCGCACTCGCCGCAGAAGGTGCAGCGGCCCGCAAGGTGCATGGCACGCACGAGGTTCCATGCGATGTTGCCGCGCTGGTGCGCGCTTGTCTCAATCCACTGGGGTACGTTCTTTTCCGTAATGCAGCGCTCGCAGTAGCAAAGAGAGCATGCCTGACGGCAGGCGTAACACTTGATGCACCGTGAGAACTCTTCAAGCCAGAAACTCCACCGCTCCCCCGGTGTTTTGGCGTCAAGTGCGGCTATCTTATCAAATACCATGCCCCGGGGCGTCTCAGGCGGGGTAAAGTCAATATGATCACCTATGACAAAGTCCGTGAGATGAGGGTTACGCACATCGCAGTTATGGCACTTTACTGGCATTATCTCAGGGCGCAGCTCGCCCTTCCATAGGCCCTGCTTGTAGACAACTCCGTTACAGGACATGCCGATAATAACAACGTCCTCGCGCTTTACCTGACCCTCGGAGATAAGGACAACGATATTTTTTATATCACAGCCCTTGGCCACGATGGCGGGTTTGCCCATGCGTAGGATATCTTTGTTTTTTCTCGTAAGGTATATGGAGAGGTTATTTACGCATAAGGGGTTGAAGATAAGGCGGTCCACCTCATCGGCCTTTGTGATAAAGGCAGGGGTGGCGCGCGTCTTTCTCCTGTTCCACTCGTAGCCGATGATTACATTGGCCTCTCCCGTGGTTAGCAGCTCTCTGGCTTTTTCTCTTAATGCTTTTTCCATGTTTTTATATCAAGTCCTTGATTTAGCTTCAGATAACTATGCTTTTTTAAACTCGTCCTCTTAACCCTTGAGGTTCTTAAAGTCCATGAAGGGGCCAAGGGCCTTAATCTCATCAGTGACGTTGTTGATAAGGTCCACCCATTTCAGGGCCTCAGAGGCGGATATCCACGAGAACTGCAAGCGGCGCGTATCAATGCCCGTAAACTCCATGAGGCTGCGAAAGGCTATCCACCGTCTCTTTGCGTGATAGTTACCTGCCGTGTAGTGGCAATCCCCGGGGTGGCAGCCTGAGACCAGTACGCCATCGGCGCCGTTCTCAAATGCCTTTATGATAAATAACGGGTCAATCCTGCCCGTGCAGGGCAGCTTTATAATCCGCACATTGGGCCGATACTCCATACGGCTCGTGCCCGCAAGGTCCGCGCCTGCATAAGTGCACCAGTTGCAGACAAAGGCCATTATCTTGGGCTCAAATGTCTCTGTGGTCTCAGTTGCCTGTGTCTCTTCTGTGTTTTCCTGACTCATATGTCCTTTTCCGGTACTTTTATTTTGATATCAGCAGGGTTTCTGCCATTAAAAGGCGTTTATCGCGGCGTAGACCTGCTCGTCCGTGTAACCCTTGAGATCTATGGCCTTGCTTCTGCACGCCGCCACACATGTGCCGCAACCCGTGCATACGCCGTCATTAACATGTGCGAGCCTGCGTATAACATTGCCCTCGCGGTCTTTTATATCAGTCTTTTCAATGGCCGAGTACGGGCAGGCCACAACACAGTCCCAGCAGGCGTTGCAGGTAAAGTCATTTACAATAGCCGTGGTTGGGTCTTTTATCATCTCATCTGAAGAGGTGAGGACAAGGACCTTACTGGCCGCGGCGCTGCCCTGCGCCACGGACTCGGGTACGTCCATGGGGCCAAGACAGGTGCCCGCGAGAAAGATGCCCGCTGTGACCGTCTCCACGGGTTTCAGCTTTGGGTGGTACTCGTTGTAGAATTTATGTTTGTCATACCCTATGCCCAGTTTCTGAGCAAGGGTATCGGC
The DNA here is from genome assembly GCA_024275045.1 of Deltaproteobacteria bacterium. Lineage (GTDB taxonomy): Bacteria > Desulfobacterota > GWC2-55-46 > GWC2-55-46 > JADFVP01 > JAJRZX01. The sequence continues at coordinate 3,754 of JAJRZX010000012.1, read as the reverse complement.
ACCGGGTCTTGATACAAGGGCGGTAGCGAGGACTACCATATCGGCCTCTATCTCAACCTGAGAATCGCTGAGCGTATCCGCTCCCTGCACAATGACCTTGCCGTCTTTCTCATATACTCTGGAGACGCGCCCCCGTAGATACATGGCCCCGTCTTTCTCAATGGCCCCTCGTACAAACTCCTCGTAGCGTTTGCCGCCTGAGCGTATATCCATATAAAAGACATAGGACTGTCCGTCATGTACCTTGTGCCTGTATAACATAGTGTGTTTGGCCGTGTACATGCAGCATATTTTAGAGCAGTAGCTTACGCCTTTTTTTTCGTCCCTTGAACCCGCGCACTGAATAAAAACTATGCTCTGCGGCTCCTTGCCGTCAGAGGGGCGGAGAATTTTACCGCCTGTAGGGCCTGAGCTTGAGGCGAGACGCTCGAACTGAAGACCGTTTATGACGTCTTTTATGCGGCCGTAGCCGTACTCGCCAAAGTGCTCGTTGGGCATAAGGTCATAACCCGTGGCAACGACGATGGCCCCCACTTTTTCTTCAACTACAATGTCTTTCTGCTCAAAATCAACGGCCTTCGGCCCGCAGACCTTGGCACATACCCCGCATTTGCCCTTCTGTAACATGGCGCAGTTTGGGGCGTCGATTACGGGTATGTTGGGTACGGACTGGGGAAAGGGCGTGTAGATGACCTTTCGTTTTTTAAGGCCGTGCTCAAACTCGCTGTCCTGCTTAAAGGGACACTTGTCCCAGCAGTCTCCGCATCCCGTGCAGAGCTCTTCATTTACATAGCGGGCTTTTTTTCTGATAGTTACTCTGAAGTTACCTATAAAACCTTCTATCTTCTCAACCTCGGAGTAGGTCATAAGCGTTATATTCTCGTGCAGCTCTGCCTCTACCATCTTTGGCGTAAGTATGCACTGAGAGCAATCCATTGTAGGGAATGTCTCGGAGAGTTTTGCCATGTTGCCGCCAATAGAGGGCGTCTTCTCAACGAGTAAGACCTCGCGGCCTCCGTCGGCTATATCAAGGGCCGCCTGAATGCCGGCGATGCCTCCGCCGATAATAAGGGCGCGTTTATTTACAGGTATTTTATTGGGTTTAAGGGGCTGATTTTTCTTGAGTCTCTCAATGGTCATGCGCGTGAGATCAAGGCTCTTTACCGTGCCCGTCTCTTTTGTCTTATCGTGATGCACCCAGGAGCACTGCTCGCGGATATTGGCTATCTCGCACATGTAGGGGTTTATGCCGGCACTCTCGCAGGCCCTTCTGAAGGTCTTTTCGTGCATGTGCGGGCTGCAGGCAGAGACTATCATGCCGTCAAGACGGTGTTTTTTTACCGCCTCCTTGAGCATCTTCTGCCCCGGGCTTGAACACATGAACTTGTAGTCCTGCGTATGTACCACGCCGGGGATTTTTTTCATCTCCTCGGCTACTTTCTCAGTATCTACGGTATCGGCGATGTTGGTGCCGCACTGGCATATGAAGACGCCTATTCTGGACATAGGAACCTCTCGTTATAAAAGCTCTTTATACCGAAGAAGGGCTAAAGGGCTAAATTTGTTTTTCTCAAACCCAAGGGTCTTCTCATCCTGACCAAGGGCAAGGCCCAGTATCTGGGTGAAGTAGACTATTGGCAGGGCCGAGCCGCTCTCGGCCTGTGTGTTCTCCAGGTTGTACTGGCAGAGCGGACAGCTCGTTACTATTATTTCCGCCCCTTCGCGCGCGGCAGAGTCTATGACGTTGCCCGATAGCTTTGAGACTATATCGGGTTTATCCATGGCAAGGTGGGCGCCGCAGCACTCCACACGGTCGGGAAAAAACACTGGCGTTGCGCCAAGGGCCTTTAAGAGGTCTTCCATAATAGTAGGGGCCTCTGCCCTGTCTATGCCCATGTCCTCAAAGGGACGAAGGAGCATGCATCCGTAGTATGCCGCTGTTTTTACACCCTTAAGGGGCCTTGAGACGGCCTCTGTAACTTTGGTAAAACCAATCTGGTCACGCAGCACCTCAAGGTAGTGCGTAACCTCAACGCCGCCTGCGTATTCCTCTTCCATGAACTCATTGACAGTGGAGAGCTTTTCCTTATCGTCTTTCAGTACCCGGTTTGTCCTCTTCAGGACGTTGTAGCAGACAGAGCAGAGCGTAGTAAGCGTATCACCGGCTTTTTCAGCCCCTGCCAGAACCTTGGCCGGTGCCGTTAGTCCCATGATGTTATCAGGGGTTAGGGGAAAGGTAGCCCCGCAGCAGTTCCACTGCGGAAGGTCTTCTATCTCAAAGCCCATCTTTATGGCAGAGTCCTTTGCAGAGGTATCAAACTCTTTGGCAACGGTGCTTAATGTGCAGCCCGGATAATATGGTATTTTCAGCAATGTAGACCCTTGGTTTACTCTTATTATGATATCTCTGAAGTACGGCCCCTAAATCTACCATCTCAATGTACGGCAAAAGAGGGGTTTCCCCTGCGCCTGTGGGGAGCTGCACCCGTCTCATTTAGTACGCTCATAGAACCATCGTTTCCCCAACGCCTGTGGGGGAGCTGCACCTGTACCCGCTTTTTTATATCGTCTCAGCTTACGAATTTTCTAAATCCGCAGACTATGGCCTGCTGCGGAGCTGTCTTTAAAAACGAGACGGGCAGGTCCTCGATTCTCTCGTGGTCAGTACCCTTTCTTAAGGACAACTGCCTTGCAGCCTCAAGTATATTTGCGGCGCTTACGCCCTTGGGGCATCGTGAGTAGCATTGCAGGCATCCCACGCAGACCCACATGGAGTTGGCCTCCATGACAAGCTCGAAGCGTCCGAGCTGGAGAAAGCGTATTATCTGAGAGGGCGGTATATCCATTGCATAGGATACGGGACAGCCGCCTGAGCAGTTGCCGCACTGGTAGCACTGCTTGAAGTCCTCGCCTGAGACCTTGGATATCTGCGTGACAAGGGCACCGTCAATATCGGATTTGGAGAGCTTTATCTTCAACTCGTCTTCCTGTATTTTGTGACGCCCTCGACGAAGAGGTCTCCGCCTTTGGAGTCGTTAACTACGATTGCGGGAAAATCCACAACCTCCATCTTTCGTACGGCCTCTGCGCCGAACTCTGGATAGGCAATGACCTCGCTACTCTTTATGCTTCTGGCTATTAAAGCGGCGGCGCCGCCAACGGCCATGAGGTAGACGGCCTTATTGCGGATAAGGGCCTCTTTTACCTCGTCGCTGCGTTGGCCCTTGCCGATTGTGGCCTTTAACCCCAGGTCAAGAAGGCGCGGAGTATACGCGTCCATGCGTCCGCTTGTGGTGGGCCCGGCTGAGCCGATGGCGCGTCCGGGTTTAGCCGGAGTGGGCCCAACAAAGTAGATAATCTGCCCCTTAAGCGGGATGGGAAGCTCTTCGCCTTTATCAAGAAGTTCAAAGAACCTCTTATGCGCGGAGTCTCTTGCCGTATAGATAACTCCGCTTATAAGGACACGGTCGCCTATGGTTAAGGACGCCGTAATATCCTCGTCAAGGGGAGTACTCAGTCTGATTGTTTTATCTTCCATTTATTGAAACCTCAAAGTAATTGAGTGAGTAATCTTTATTTCAAAAACACAGCACAAGAATTACGCTGCCAAGCTATCTTATAAGATAACTTCCTTATGCCTGTCGGCGTGGCACTGAATATTTACGGCAACGGGCAGGCTCGCTATATGACAGGGGTGCGTCTCTACATGAACGGCAAAGGCGGTGGTACTGCCGCCAAGACCCATGGGGCCGAT